>JAWVYF010000129.1:0-8355 GCA_033722845.1 Anderseniella sp.
AGCGATCCATTTGGTGCAGACACCAGGGACGGCAAGCTGTTTGGCCGTGGTGCGTGCGACATGAAGGGCTTTCTGGCCTGCTGCCTGGCGGCGGCCCCGGTGTTTCAGCAGGCAGAGCTGACACGCCCGGTGCATCTGGTGTTTTCGTGCGACGAGGAAGTGACCTGCGAAGGGGTGCTGCCGGCCATCCGCCGGTTCGGCATTGACCTGCCCAAGCCGTCCATCTGCATCGTCGGCGAGCCGACCATGATGGAGGTGGTGACGGGACAGAAGGCCTGCCAGGCCTATGTGACCACGTTTACCGGCGTGGAAACCCATTCGTCGGTTCCCGCTGCCGGTTTCAACGCCCTGTTCGAGGCAGCGCGGTTTACCGCAGAGCTGGAGAAGCTGGCGGCTGAGATGCGCGAACGGGAGGACAAGGACAGCGGTTTTGACCCAGCCTACACCACCGTTCATGCCGGGGTGCTGAACGCCGGCACAACGGTCAACATCGTGCCGAACCAGGCGACCTTGAGCTGGGAGGCGCGGCTGCTTCCAGGCCAGGACGAGAACGAGATCCGCGACCGGATGGCGGCTTATCAGGCGCAGCGCAATGAAGCGATCAGGACGGGTTGGCCGCAAGCCGGCATTGACACGGACAACTATGTCAACGTGCCGGGGCTGGCGCCCGAGCAAGAGGGCGAGGCCCGCGCGCTGGCGATGCGCCTGACCGGCACCAACCGGACCGAGAACGTGTCCTACGGCACTGAAGCCGGGCACTTTCAGGCGGCAGGCATGTCAACGGTGATTTGCGGGCCAGGCTCGATCGAACAGGCGCACCGGCCGGACGAGTTCATTGCGCTGGACCAGCTTGACCAATGCGACCGGTTCATGGACAGGCTGGCACAAACGCTGGCAGCCTGAACCTCTCTCAACCAGACGCGTCGGGCGCGCCGATGTCTTCAGGGGCAAACGTGTATTCGGTGGAGCAGAACTCGCACTTGACCTTGACCTGACCATCCTCGGCCATATGGGCGCGGTCCTCATCGGGCATGCGTGAGAGGATGTCCTGCAGGCGATCTGCCGAACAGGAACAATAGCGCTCGAAGGCCAACTCGGGATAGACGGTCACGCCGTCTTCGTGGAACAGGCGGAACAACACCCGCTCGGACGACAGCAGCGGATCAAGCAGCTCGTGATCCTCGACCGTGTCGAGCAGGTATCGTGCCTTCACCCAGCGGTCATCCTCGACCACCTCTTCACCCTCACCTTCCGGATTGTCGCCTGAATGCGCCTGCATGGGGCTGATGCCGCCATCGTCCGGCAGATGCTGGATCATGATGGCCCCGGCGCGCCAGGAAGGTGCCGCCCCTGCCCGGCCCACCAATGGCCCGGCGGCGAGCTTGAGGAAGGTGGGAACCTGCTCGGACTGGCGGAAATACTCATGCGCGGCATCGGACAAGGTGGCATCCTGGAGGCCGACAATGCCCTGGTAGCGGTCCATGTCCGGCCCCTGGTCCACCGTCAGGGCCAGATGGCCATTGCCGATGATCGCCTGGGGCGTCAGCTCGCCCGACGCTTCCAGTGCGGCCAGCTTTTCCTGATCGACGCGGGCATAGCCGCGCACCAGGTTGGGCGACACGAAGTCGGCCACCAGCATGCTGACCGGTCCGTCGGTCGAGGTTTGCAGGATGAACTTGCCGTCGAACTTGAGCATCGAGCCGAACATGGCGGCGAGCGCCACGGCCTCGGCCAGCACGGCGGAGGCAGCCATCGGGTAGTCGTGCCGAGACAGGATATGGTCCAGCACGCTGCCCAGCCGCACCATGCGCCCGCGCACGCCGAGCGGTTTGATGTCGAACGGCAGTACCGCATCCTCAACGGATACGGCGGTGGTGATATCGAGGGTCCTTTGTTGCGTCACGGGTTTCGCAGTTCGTTCAAAGCTTGTTGAGGCACCAGCGCAGGATTGCCTTCTGGGCATGTATGCGGTTTTCCGCCTCGTCCCAGACCACCGACTGCGGTCCGTCGATGACAGACGGTGTCACTTCCTCGCCGCGGTGGGCGGGAAGGCAGTGCATGAAAACCGCGTCCGGTGCGGCGTGTGCCATAAGCTGGTCATTGACCTGGAAAGGTTCAAGCAGGTTATGCCGGTTGGAGGCATCGATATCGCTCATCGAGACCCAGGTATCGGTAATGACGCAGTCGGCCCCGCTGACCGCAGCCTGCGGATCGGTGCCAACGGAGATATTTGCTCCATTTGCGTCGGCCCAATCGAGCGCAGCCTGATCCGGTGCCAGTTCCGGCGGCGTGGCAACCCTCAGCTCAAAGTCGAGCTTGCCGGCAGCGTGAATCCATGAGGTCAGCACGTTGTTGCCATCCCCCACCCAGGCGACCTTCTGGCCTTGTACGGTGCCCTTGGCTTCAAGCAGGGTCAGCAGGTCTGCCAGGATCTGGCACGGGTGCGAGGCATCGGTGAGACCGTTGATCACCGGCACATCTGCCTCGTCCGCCAGTTCCTGCAGCTTTTCCGGCTCGTGGGTGCGCAGCATGATGACATCGACCATGCGCGACAGCACGCGCGCCGTATCGGCAATGGTCTCTCCGCGGCCAAGCTGCAGGTCTGCAGCCGACAGCACGATGCTCTCTCCACCGAGCTGGCGGATGGCGACATCGAACGACACGCGGGTGCGGGTGGAGGGCTTTTCAAAGATCATCGCCAGCAGGTGGCCATCGAGCGGGCGCAGACCATCAACAACGCCGCGAGGCTCTCCTGCGCGGGCCTGCTTGGCGTTGAGCGCGGCAGACAGCAGCGTGTTCAGCTCGGCGGTTTCGAGTTGCGAAATGTCGAGAAATGAGCGGTACGATCTGGGATTGGCCATAGCGGCAGTCTTTCCTGTTCAAAATACATTTCGCTGCCCGCCGGACGGCTGGCCGTCGAGGCAGCGGCGATGTGGACCGGTTCAGGCGGCGGCACCTTGCTTGCGCAGCGCACGGCAGGCGTTTTCGATGCGCGACACGGCCTCGCCAATCTCGTCTTCAGTGATGGTGAGCGGCGGCAGCAGGCGCACCACGTTGTCACCGGCTCCGACCACCATGAGACCTTCGTCCATGCAGGCAGCGGCCAGCGCGGTGTTTGCCACCTTGCACTTCAGCCCGATCATCAGGCCGGCACCGCGAACATCCTCGATGATGTCGGGAAACTCGTCCCTTACCGACGCGAGCTTCTGGTTGAGCAAAAGCGCCTTGCGGCTGACGGCATCGAGAAAGCCGTCTTCGAGAATGACGTCGAGCACGGCATTGCCAACGGCCATGGCCAGCGGGTTGCCGCCATAGGTCGAGCCATGGGTGCCGGCGGTCATGCCCTTGGCGGCTTCCGAGGTAGCCAGGCAGGCACCGAGCGGAAAACCGCCGCCGATGCCCTTGGCCGACGCCAGGATGTCCGGCTCGATGCCGGCGTGCTGGTAGGCGAACAGCTTGCCGGTGCGGCCCATGCCGCACTGCACCTCGTCCAGCACGAGCAGGATGCCATGCTCATCGCACAGCTCACGCAGACCCTTGAGACACTTTGCGGGAAGCGGGCGAATGCCGCCTTCGCCCTGCACCGGCTCGACCAGTATACCGGCTGTCTCCGGGCCGATTGCCGCCTTGAGCGCATCATGGTCGGCAAACGGCACCTGGTCGAAACCGGGTGTGGCCGGGCCGAAGCCTTCAAGGTACTTCTCCTGCCCGCCCGCAGCGATGGTGGCGAGCGTGCGGCCGTGGAAAGCGCCTTCGAACGTAATCAGCCGGTACTTTTCCGGGTGACCGGACACGGCGTGATACTTGCGCGCCATCTTGATGGCGGCCTCCAGCGCCTCGGCACCGGAGTTGGAGAAGAACACCAGGTCTGCAAAGGTGGCCTCGGTCAGGCGCTGGGCCAGCCGCTCGCCTTCGGGAATGCGATACAGGTTCGAGGTGTGCCACAGCTTTTCTGCCTGGGCTTTCAGCGTTTCGACCAGGTGCGGATGGCAGTGGCCAAGCGCGTTGACCGCAATGCCGGCACCACAGTCAAGCAGGCGGCGGCCATCGCTGGTTCGAACCCAACTGCCTTCGCCGGATTCAATGGCGAATGGTGTGCGATTGTAGGTCGGTAGAACAGCGCTGGTCATGCCCGTATGGCCCTTCTGGCCGGTTGAGAGAAAAAGCACAGGGTGAAATGGCAAACGCCGCCGGATGAGCGGCGGCGTTGCGAAACACGAAAAATATAGCGGTTTCAAAGCGCAAAATCAATCAGTCCACAGCAATGGCAGCATCCCTTGCGACGGCCGGATTCCACACCTGAGTCAGAACGCCGCATGTACGGGAGTCAAAGCTGGGGATTAACTTGCCGTTAACCATAATTTCCGGCCGAAACTGGGGAAAACCCCAAGAAACAAACACCGGACTCTTGCGGCTGATTCAGCGTATTTAGTAGGGTCACGCTCAACAGCCTACGAAATGTAGCGTTTTCACGTCCGTACATATGCGTTCAACACCGGGCCAGAGCCTTGACCGGTGATGAGGGAAGGATTCAGCCTTGAGCGACCAGAACGAACAACCAGACACGAACCAGAAACTGCCCTGGACAGAAGACCGCGTCGAGCAACTGAAGAAGATGTGGGCGGAAGGTCTGAGCGCCAGCCAGATCGCGGCAAAGCTGGCCGGCGGCGTGACGCGCAACGCAGTCATCGGCAAGGTGCACCGCATGGGCCTGTCGGGCCGCGTGACCCGTACCCGGGTCAGCACGCCACGCACCCGCAAGACGCGCGAGCCGAGCCATCCTGGCCGGCCTGCCGGTGCACAGACCAGCAGCACCAACGCTTACCGCACTGTGGGCAACAACGCATTGAAGCCGGTTGCCAGCATCAAGCCGGAACCGATCCCTGAACCGGTGCCGGTCCGCGTGGCCGACATTCCCGAAGGCGAGCGCGTGACCATCCTGATGCTGTCTGACAAGACCTGCCGCTGGCCGATTGGCGACCCGAGCTCGGAAGACTTCTGCTTCTGCGGAAAGACGCCGAAAGAAGGCGTGCCATATTGTGCCGGCCATGCGGCCATTGCCTACCAACCGCAGAGCGACCGGCGGCGGCGCAGCGGCTGACAGCCAGCATCGCAATCGGGAACTGAACGCGAAGGGCGGCTCAATCGGGCTGCCCTTTTTGTTGGTGGAGACAAACGTCTGAAGTGACCGAACGATCAATCAGGCCTGCACTGCGCCGAACCGTTCGTCGAACGAATAGCCCATGCCGCGCACGGTGCGTATGGGGTTGGTTTCGCGCGCCCTGTTGATGGACTTGCGCAGCCGGCCGACATGAACGTCGACCGTGCGTTCATCGACATAAACATCCCGGCCCCAGACCGCATCGAGCAGTTGAGCGCGGGTGTAAACGCGGCCTGGCGTCTGCATGAGGTGTTCGAGCAGCTTGAACTCGGTGGGTGACAGCTCAATGTCGCGGCCCGCGCGCTGCACCCGGCGGGTCCGGCGGTCGAGCGTCAAGTCTCCCGCCTTCAGCACGTCCGACACGGCATCAGGGCTTGAGCGGCGCAGCAATGACTTTGCCCGGGCAATCAACTCTGGCACCGAGAACGGTTTGACCACGTAGTCGTCCGCGCCGGTGGCAAGCCCACGCACGCGCTCGGCCTCCTCACCACGCGCGGTGAGCATGATGATCGGCACATCGCGGGTCTCTGCCCGGGCGCGCAGGGACCGGCAGATCTCGATGCCGGACATGTTGGGCAGCATCCAGTCAAGCAGGATCAGGTCGGGCTTGTCGGCCAGTATTTCGCGTACAACGTCTTCACTGCCATCAAGCGCGCGCACGGCAAAGCCTTCGGCCTCGAAATTGTAGCTCAGCAGTTCCTGGATCGACTCTTCGTCTTCAACGATCAGGATTGTAGCAGACATGGGGCAGCTCCAGTGGGATCGCAGGCCTACCTGGCAGGCACCTCGATGCTGGTCGTAGAGGTTTCATCTTCCTTGGGGCGGTCGCCCTTGGGGGCACCACCGGTGACAAGGTAGAATATGTTCTCCGCGATGTTGGTGGCGTGATCGCCAATGCGCTCGATGTTCTTGGCACCAAACAGCAGGTGGGTGCACATGCTGATGGTGCGGGCATCTTCCATCATGTAGGTGAGCAGTTCGCGGAATACCGAATTGTACAGCGCATCGATGCGGCTGTCCTTGGTCCACACAGACTGCGCCTTCTCCACGTCAAGGCGGGCATAGGCATCGAGCACATCGGTCAGCTGCTCCATGGCCAGTTCGGCCATGCGGTTCATGCCGGCGTTGACGGAGCGCGGCAGCGGCTCATCGACGGCAAGGGTGCGCTTGGCGATGTTCTTGGCCAGGTCGCCAATACGCTCAAGGTCGGACGAGATGCGAATGGCAACAATGATGGCGCGCAGGTCATGGGCCATGGGCTGGCGGCGGGCGATCATGGTGATGGCGCGTTCCTCGATTTCCTTCTCCAGCTTGTCGATCTTCTCATCGGACGCGATGATCAGGTCAGCCAGCGGCTTGTCGGAACGGGTGAGTGCCTCGATGGACTTGCCGAACTGGTCCTCTGCAAGACCACCCATCTGCGCGATCAGCTTGCGCAGCTCGCCCAGCTCTTCATCAAAGGCTTTTACAATGTGATTGGACATGGAAGATCAGCTCTTTCTGCTTTGCACCGGGATCAGCCGAAGCGGCCGGTGATGTAATCCTGGGTACGGCGTTCCTGGGGGTTGGTGAACATGGCTTCGGTGTCCCCAACCTCGACCAGCGTGCCGAGGTGGAAAAAGGCAGTCAGTTGCGAGACGCGCGCAGCCTGCTGCATGGAGTGGGTCACGATGACGATGCAGTAGTTTTCGCGCAGTTCGTCGATCAGTTCCTCAATCCTTGCGGTGGCGATGGGGTCGAGCGCCGAGCACGGCTCGTCCATCAGGATGATGTCGGGGTTCACGGCAATTGCGCGGGCAATGCACAGGCGCTGTTGCTGACCGCCGGACAGGCCGGTGCCTGGGGCATCGAGCCGGTCTTTCACCTCATCAAACAGGCCGGCCCGCTTCAGGGAGTTCACCACGATCTCTTCGAGGTCGGTCTTGTTGGTGGCGATGCCATGAATGCGGGGGCCATAAGCGATATTGTCGAAGATCGACTTGGGGAACGGATTTGGCTTCTGGAACACCATGCCAACGCGGGCACGCAATTGCACAACATCGAGTGCAGGGTCGTAAATGTCTTCACCGTCTATGGTGATGTTACCTCCAACACGGGCAATCGGAATGGTGTCATTCATCCGGTTGATGCAGCGCAGGAAGGTGGACTTGCCACAACCTGACGGCCCGATGAACGCAGAAACGGCCCGGTCCGGAATTTCGATGCTGAGCGGATATATGGCCTGTTTCTCGCCATAGTGGACGGTCACGTCCCGGGTGACGATCTTGGGCGAACGCACCTTCATGATTTCCGGCTCGGCCGGGGTCATGATGGTTTCGAAGGTCTGCTTTTCTGCGACTTGCGCGTCCATGGCTTGGCTCTCTCCGGATTACTGACCTGGCACTCGCTACCAGCGGCGCTCGAACCGCTTGCGCAGGAACACCGCGAGCGAATTCATGATGAACAGGAAACCGAGCAGCACCATCGTGGCACCGGCGGTACGCTCGACGAAGCCACGCTCGGCGGAACTTGACCACATGTAGATCTGCACCGGAAGGGCCGTGGCCGGGTCCAGCGGGGTGGACGGTACGTCGATGACGAAGGCGACGAGGCCGATCATCAGCAGAGGCGCGGTTTCGCCCAGGGCCTGGACAAGGCCGATGATGGTGCCGGTCAGGATGCCGGGCAATGCCAGCGGCAGCACGTGATGGAAGATGGCCTGCATCTTGGAGGCACCGACGCCCAGTGCGCCTTCACGGATGGACGGCGGCACGGCGGTGATGGCGGCGCGCGAGGCAATGATGATGGTCGGAAGCGTCATCAGGGTGAGCACGAGGCCGCCGACCAGGGCTGCCGAACGTGGCAAGCCAAAGAAGTTGATGAATACGCCAAGGCCCAGCAGGCCGAACACGATGGACGGCACCGCGGCGAGGTTGTTGATGTTGACCTCGATCAGGTCGGTCCAGCGGTTCTTCGGCGCGAACTCTTCAAGGTAAATGGCCGCGGCAACGCCGATCGGCACGGCCAGCAGCGCCACCGTGACCATCATGAAGAACGAGCCGACCAGCGCGACCAGCAGGCCAGCGGTTTCAGGCTGGCTCGAGGCACCATTGGTGAACAGGCCCGTGTTGAATTTCCTGGCAAGGGTGCCCGTCTCGTAGGCCTTGTCGACCCAGGCAAGTTGCTGATCGTCAAGCTGGCGGCGGGCCTCGGGA
>JAWVYF010000130.1:0-8343 GCA_033722845.1 Anderseniella sp.
ATGGCCGGTGCAAACAGCTCGGTGAGCGACGATGCAATCGCGTCCAGTAGCGGCATGTTCCGGGTGAAGTTGACATACGCTTCGCAGGCGAAACGGGTTGCCGGTAGAGCACCCTTGGTGGACATGACGTAGTCGCGGTCAAGGCCAACGCCTTCAGCCAGCACCATCCAGCGTTCGATACCGCCGGGTGCGTTGTCGCCGCCGTCATGATCCTCAATGCGGTGGCGCCATTCGCGCCGCAGCTCGCGGTCGGTGGTCTTGGCAAGGATGTTCGCGTCCTTGCGCGGAATGGCCGACTGGTAGCAATACCGGTTCAGCACCCAGGCCTGCACCTGGCCCTTGTTGCACTTGCCGCCATGC
This sequence comes from Anderseniella sp., assembly GCA_033722845.1. Lineage (GTDB taxonomy): Bacteria > Pseudomonadota > Alphaproteobacteria > Rhizobiales > Aestuariivirgaceae > Anderseniella. Next base: position 361 of record JAWVYF010000130.1, read on the forward strand.
AGCATGTGATGGAACGGGTGCTTGTCGTGGTAGCGTTCCTCGCCGATCTTGTGCAGCTCTTCCTCGAACTCCTTGCGGCTGAGGCCTTCGGGCGGAATGTCGCGATAAACTACGCTCACAGGTCTATCTCCTGACCGTCATGGCCGATTTCCCAACCGGCATCGTGCGCGATCTGGCGCTGACTGGATGCCGGATCGAGCACCGGGTTGGTGTTGTTGATGTGCACGAATACGCGCCGGCCGATATCGGTGGCCGCGAAAGCGGCAATGGAACCGTCATCACCAGACATGGCTATATGGCCCATGCGTTGGCCGGTCTTGGTACCGATGCCGGCATCCGGCATTTCGGTGTCGGTGAACACGGTTCCGTCGAACAACAGGCAACCGCAGCCTGACACACGCTCGCGCAATTCATCGGTAACGCGCGCGCAGCCGGGAATGTAGTGCAAATGCTTAGCGGCGGGGGTGCCAGGCGTCGCAATGCGCACGCCGATCGTATCGCCGTCTTCCGAGCCGTAGTTGACCGGGTCGGAGCCGTCTTCCAGAAACAAGGCGATCTTGCCAGGAACGATATAGGTTTCAATCTCGAGCCCGAGGGGGCCATCCGGGCCTTCAAGTTGCGTCGTCCCGCCCATCGGCAGCTCAATGCGCTTTACCAGGTCGGCATCGAGCACGTTAAAAATGGGGTTCGCGGCCAGCACATCGAGAATGCGGCGCGAGGCGTACAGGTTGAAGGGTTCCTTCTCGCGCAGGGTGAGCAGCCCGGCAATGTGATCGACGTCTGCGTTGGTCAGCACCACTGCCTTGATAGGGGTGTTGCGCAAGGGGCCGTCTGCGCGCGGCTGCAACACCGCGTTTCGGGCAATCTGTTCGCGAATGTCCGGGGATGCGTTAAACAGGACCCAGTCTGCACCATTGGCAGAGGCGGCAATCGACGACTGGGTGCGGGGCTCCAGACCACCTTCGCCCGAGCGCACCTTGTGGCTCAGGTGATAGTTGCAGTTCCACTGCGGAAAACCGCCGCCGGCGGCTGATCCGACGATTTTTACTTTCACGGCTGTTCAATCCGATGGACTGAAAATAGGGACGCAGACAACAAACGCGCCACCCGCTGGCCGCGGATGCGCGCGTTTGGTGTTGTCAGCTGAAACCACCCAACAACCTGACGCATCAGGAAACGGGTGGCTTCGCTGGAGTTACTTGCTGACTTCTGCCGGCAGGTAGCGGGAAATTTCAAAACCAGCTTCCACCTGGCACATAGCCGGCTTGGACCAAACCTTCTTCATTTCGAAGTCCTCCGTAGTTGGTTCCGCTGAGGGCGGTTCGCCTTCAACACGAATGAGGATAACAAACGCCTCAGAAGTCGCAAAATCTTATTTTTCTCTAATTATATGATCTTTATGTATATTCTGGCGCTCATTCCCACTCGAGCTCGGCAAATGACGCCGAAACATTCCGCGCATTGAAGTCATCGAACAGTAGCCAGGCATCTTTTTCTGTCAGGCCAACGGTCTTTGCGGCGTCGGCCAGCGTTTTGCCGTCGGCGATGAACTGCCTTATCTCGCCGGCTATTGTCTCTAGATAGCGTTGCTGGGCAGCCATGGCATCCGGCCAGGGCAGCAATGCGGGACCATGACCGGGCACAACGCGCTCCAGTTTGCGGGTTGCAAGCTCTTTCATCAGGGCAAGCCAACCCTTGATGGACCCGTCAACCACGGGGATGTGGCCGGAAAACAGCAGGTCACCCATGAACATGGTGCCGGTTTGCACGTCGTGCACCGTGAGATCGTTATCGGTGTGGGCTGTGGGGTGCGCCTCCAGAATCAGCTGCCGGCCGCCGAGATCGATGGTCTTTTTTCCCACGATCGCTTCGGTGGGCAGGATAATCTCAATGCCTTCGAAGGCAGTTCCCAACAAGGACTTGTTGACGCTCAGGTATTGGTCGCGCCGGGCGGAAAGTGCCCGATGCAGTTTGTGATGACCTGCAAAACGGGGGGTCTCGCCGGTGAATGCGGCATTGCCAAACACGTGGTCCGGATGCATGTGCGTGTTGATCACGTATCGAACCGGGAGGCTTGTGCGCTGACGGATAGCCTGCAGCAGCGCTTCGCCAACCAGGCGGCTGCCGCCGGTGTCGATGACGGCTACGGCTTCCGTCCCGACGACGAAGCCAGCATTGGATACATCGCCCTGGTTTTCCGGCGTAAACGTTTCCTGTTTGCCCTGATGCACGAACACGCCTGGCGCAATTTCGGTTACCGGGACAACAATCCGGTCTTCTGCCTTACTTTCTCCAGCATATGGGGTTAATATTGCGATCACCAATGCCAGAAAGATTGCTGTCGCGACTTCGCTCAGGCGGCCAAGGCGTTCCGTACTTCGGTCGTTGTGACGCGATTCTGGTCTTCTTATCTTTAGCTCCCCCCTGCAATTCGCCCATTTCCCGCCTATCGAGTGGGTCACACTGACCGCCTGATGGTACCGTTTTGTGTAACCCGATATATTTGATAATATTTGCATTCGTCTTTGTCTCTTTAAGGTTTTTTCATTGAGACAATTTTGTCGCGCTGAAATAAAAACCATTCAATTTTGATTTTACGTATCTTTTTCGCATACGCAACATAAATAATGCAGCGCACAAATTGCTGATTTATACTGCATTTTGTGCATCCTATCCTGCATTGCGGGATTAAAAAACCGCAAAAGCTGTTGCACTTTGAAAGGAGACGCGTTCTTATTTCCCTCTGAGGTTGGAAGCGGAGAGCCATGGGTAATCAGGGCCAGCCTCGGATCGAGCCTGGGGCTTCAAGTGTTGGTTTGTCCCGTCAGACGGACAGATTGGCCCAAGCGGACGCCCCCGGTCGCAAGAGAGGGCTCACGAAGGCGTTTGCCGGATGGGGTCGCATAATTGGAGGATTGCGAGAATGCGCAAATTACTAATTGGAACTGTGGCACTGTCGGCCCTGGTGGTCAGCGGGCTGGCGCAGGCCAACGAGAGCGTCATGAAGGCCACGTCGGATGCCAAGAACTGGGCAATCCAGACAGGAGACTATGCCAACCACCGGTATTCCACGCTGGACCAGATCAACAAGGACAACGTGAAGGACCTGCGCGTTGCGTGGACGTTCTCCACCGGCGTTCTTCGTGGCCATGAAGGGTCGCCGCTGGTGATCGGTGACATGATGTATGTCCACACGCCGTTCCCGAACAACGTGTACGCTCTGGACCTGTCCAAGGGTGGCCAGATCGTTTGGACCTACGAGCCGAAGCAGGATCCCAACGTGATTCCTGTGATGTGCTGTGACACGGTGAACCGTGGCGTTGCTTATGCTGACGGCATGATTTTCCTGCACCAGGCTGACACCAAGGTTGTGGCGCTCGACGCCAAGACCGGTGAAGAGAAGTGGTCGGCGGTCAACGGTGATCCTTCCAAGGGTGAAACCAACACTGCGACTGTTCTTCCGGTGAAGGACAAGGTTATCGTCGGTATCTCCGGCGGTGAGTTTGGCGTTCGCGGCCACGTGACTGCCTACAACATCAAGGATGGCTCGCAAGCCTGGCGCGCCTACTCGATGGGTCCGGACAGCGACACGCTGCTTGATCCGGAAAAGACCACCCATCTGGGTCAGCCGGTTGGCAAGGACTCCGGTACCAACACCTGGGAAGGTGACCAGTGGAAGATCGGTGGCGGCGCCACCTGGGGCTGGTTCTCCTACGATCCGGAAACCAACCTGATGTATTACGGCTCGGGCAACCCGTCGACCTGGAACCCGGTGCAGCGCCCGGGCGACAACCGCTGGTCGATGACCATCTTCGCCCGCGACGTGGACACCGGCATGGCCAAGTGGGTCTACCAGATGACGCCGCACGACGAGTGGGACTATGACGGCATCAACGAGATGATCCTCGCCGACATCAAGGTGAAGGGTGAAGATCGCAAGGCCCTCGTCCACTTCGACCGTAACGGCTTTGCCTACACCATGGACCGTGTGTCCGGTGAGCTGCTGGTGGCCGAGAAGTACGACCCGAAGGTCAACTGGGCTACGCACGTGGACATGAAGACCGGCCGTCCGCAGGTGGTTTCTGAGTACTCCACCAGGCAGAACGGTGAAGACGTGAACACCAAGGGCATCTGCCCGGCCGCTCTGGGCACCAAGGACCAGCAGCCTGCTGCGTTCTCGCCGAAGTCCGGTGTGTTCTACGTGCCAACCAACCACGTGTGCATGGACTATGAGCCGTTCCGTGTGAGCTACACCGCAGGCCAGCCTTATGTGGGCGCGACCCTGTCGATGTATCCGGCACCGGACAGCCATGGCGGCATGGGCAACTTCATTGCCTGGGATGCCGGTGAAGGCAAGATCCTGTGGTCCAAGCCTGAGCCGTTCTCGGTGTGGTCGGGTGCTCTGGCAACCGCTGGTGATGTCGTGTTCTACGGCACGCTGGAAGGCTACCTCAAGGCAGTCGATGCCAACACGGGTGACGAGCTGTACAAGTTCAAGACCCCGTCGGGCATCATCGGCAACGTGATGACCTACGAACATGGTGGCAAGCAGTACGTTGGCGTGCTGTCTGGCATCGGCGGCTGGGCCGGTATCGGTCTGGCAGCAGGTCTGACCGACCCGCAGGCTGGCCTTGGTGCCGTGGGCGGTTATGCCGGCCTGAAGAACTACACCCGTCTGGGTGGTCAGCTGACGGTGTTCGAACTGCCGAACTGATGGCAGACTGACACCTGATCAGTGCAAACAAGGGAAGCCCGGCGCGCGCCTCAAGCCTGCCGCCGGGCTTCTCATCACGTTAAGCCCCCAACGACATGACGCCGGGGTAACCGGTGCTCAAAGTAGACGAGGATGCAGAATGCGACCCGGACTGATTTTTACCGCTGCTGCGACCGCTGCTGCCCTTACGCTCGCAAGCGTGCAGGCATCGGCCGAGAAGCGCGAAGAAGACGGCAAGTGGCTGGATGAGAATGACGTGATTACGTTCAACGTCCAGAAGGATGGTACGGTTGACTGGTTCACCTATAACGGCTTCCGCCGCTATCATGGTGAGTGCCACGTTTGTCACGGTCCTGACGGGCTGGGCTCAACATACGCTCCGGCGCTGGTCGACTCCGTCAAGGTCATCGACTACGACAAATTCGCCGAAACCATCATGAGTGGCCGCACGGTTCACAAGGCTGATGGCTCTGAAAGCGTCATGCCTGCCTTCGGCGACAACATGAACATCGCCTGCTACGTCGAGGACATCTACGCCTACCTGCTGGCCCGTGCCTCGGGTGAGCTTGGGCGCGGACGGCCCGGCAAGCGTGCAGACAAGCCGGAGAGCGCAAAGGAAGCCGAAAGTGCGTGCCGCTAAGTCGCTGGCCGGTGGGCTGGCAGCACTCGCCGCAATCGCTCTTGTTGCAGCCCCGGCACAGGCCCAGACCACCGATCTGGTGAACCGGTCATCGCTGCGGGTGTGCGCTGACCCGGCCAACATGCCGTTGTCGAACGAGAAGCGGCAGGGGTTCGAGAACAAGATTGCCGCGCTGATCGGCAAGACGTTCGACATACCGGTGACGTACACTTGGTTTCCGCAAGCCACAGGCTTCGTTCGCAAGACGCTCAATGAGAAGAAGTGCGATCTCATTATCGGCTTTGCGCAAGGCCATGAGCTGGTGCAGAACACCAACCACTATTACCGCTCTATCTATGTAATGTTCTACAGGAAGGACGCCGGGCTCGACGGCCTGGAGTCGCTTGACGATCAACGGCTGAAAGACAAGCGCGTTGCCGTGATTGCCGGTACGCCGCCTGCGTCGGTGCTGGCGTTGAACGGTCTGGCCGGCAACATCATGCCGTTCCCGTTGACAGTGGACCGCCGTTACGAGTCGCCGTCCGAGCGGATGATTGAGCAGGTCCAGCAGGGCAATGCAGCGCTGGGTATTCTTTGGGGCCCGATTGCGGGTCCACTTCTGAAAGAGAAAGCGCCTGACCTTGTTATCAAGCCGCTGAACAAGGAAACCAGGGGGCCACGCATGTCCTACCGGATCACCATGGGTTTGCGGCCGAACGAACCTGAGTGGAAGCACCAGCTCAATGATTTCATCAAGGCGCACCAGCAGGAGATCAACAAGATCCTGCTTGATGCAGGTGTGCCGATTGTCGATGAGAAGGACCAGTTGATCACGCAATGACCCGGGCATGGAACGCTCTGGCTGGGCTCACGCTGCGCACTCTCATGCGCAAGATGGTTTGGCTTGTGCCCGCCTTGGCCGTGGTGTTTGGCGCCGTCACCCCCGGTTCTGCGTTAGCTGGCGAGGGTGACGTTGCCGAGCCTGCCGGGTATCGCATGGATCACTTCCGCGCGCCCGTGCCACCAACCCTGAAGGGGGCGACAGTGGTTGATACGCAAGGCGCACATGCGGTCTGGCAGGACGGCAAAACCGTGTTCATCGATGTCCTGCCGCAAGCTCCCAAGCCGGCATCGCTGCCAAAGGGCGTGATCTGGCGCGACAAGCCGCGCGATACGATCAAGGGGGCATCCTGGCTGCCGAACGTGGGCTACGGCAAGCTGCATCCGGACATGCACACGTTTTTCAAGCAGCAGCTGGCGGCGCTGACCGGAGACGACAAGGCGAAACCGGTGCTTTTTTTCTGCCTGCAGGATTGCTGGATGTCGTGGAATGCGGCCAAACGCGCGCTGGAGTATGGCTACAGCAATGTCAGCTGGTATCCCGACGGGACAGACGGATGGGCCTTCCAGGATTATCCGCTGGAGACGGTGAAGCCCATATTCCCGGTTGCCGAGTAGGCGGCGAAGCGCTTCCGGCGCTATTGCGGCAGCTGGTTTGCGATGTCGCGACCAATCAGGAACAGGCGCTGTTCGAGCAGGGTTGGCACTTCGCAGACATACTTGGTTGATTTCTCGCGGTCGTCGAAGATGCGGGTTTCCCAGTTGAGACGGTTCTCGATCTCGCGCCGCTTTTCCATCTGCTCGTCGGTGGGGTCTTCGATCGCAAGCGAAGCATCGAACTCCTCGCGTGTGGTGCGCACCTGATCGGCGAGCTCACGCTGGCGGCGGGTAAAGCGTTCTATCCCGGAGATGACGTCCTTGCGTTCGATGGTGATGTAGTGAAATGCGGCCGCGAACAGGCGGGTGAGGTCGCGGGTCTTGTCGGCTTCCGGCAGGGTGTCTGCGTATTCCTTGACGAATTTTGCCACTTCTTCTTCCGTGTAACGGCGCACCGTCAGCTTCTTGCCCAGCCGGCCGGCTTCGGGGGTGGCCCGCCAATCCGCCATTTCGCCTTCAAGTGGCGGACCCGTCCAAACCATGCCGTAGCTCAGATCCGGCACCTTGACCTGCACGCACGGCCAGTCCTTCTTGGGTTCGTACGCATGTACGGCAGGAACCGAAAGGGCCAGCGATGCCAATGCGGCACCTGCGATCAGTGAGAAATGTTTGAGCATCAGCGGCCTCCGCCTGGTCCGCCACGGCGGGCGATCAGGCCTTTTGAAGGGTTATAGGCAAATACGGCCAGCGACAGGAACACAACAGTGCATCCCAGCGAGACCATCAGCGAGAACCAGTCCACCTCGAGGTAAAGCGCGAAGCGGATAAGCTCCACCGCATAGGTGAACGGGTTGAATTGGCAGATCGTGTGCAGGAACGGGCTCGATTCCTTCATCCTCCAGAGCGGGTAGAGCGCGGATGACAGGAAGAACATCGGAAAGATCACGAAGTTCATCACGCCGGCAAAGTTTTCGAGCTGGCGGATGACTGACGACAGCATCAGGCCGAGGCTGCCGAGCATCAAGCCTGACAGAACAAGCGCAGGCAATATTGCGAAGTAACCGGCAATGGGTGGTTGGACTTCCCAGAACCAGGCAATGGCCAGGAAAACGTAGACCTGCAGAATGGACACCGCAACGCCGCCGACCAGCTTGGAGGTAAGCAGGAACCAGCGTGGAAACGGGCTGACCAGAAGCGAGCGCATTGTGCCGAC
>JAWVYF010000131.1:0-8166 GCA_033722845.1 Anderseniella sp.
CCTGGCAGGAAAGCCCTTGCACCCTGCCCCGTGCCACCAAGAATCCTGTCGAGCTGGAAGGCGCGCGTGCAGCCCACCTGCGCGACGGTGTGCCGATGGCACTGTTTCTGCGCTGGTTGGATGAGGAAATTCCATCAGGCAGCCTTGATGAAGTCTCGGCAGCGAAAAGGCTTGAAGCCTTGCGTACGCAAACCGGTGAACTTCGCGACATCTCTTTCGACACCATCTCCGGCGCCGGCCCCCATGCTGCAATTCCGCATTACCGGGTGAGCGAAACCAGCAACCTGCCCCTCCAGCCAGACCAGATTTATCTGGTCGATTCAGGGGCGCAATATGTGGACGGCACCACGGACATCACCCGCACGCTGATTAGCGGCACCCCCAGTGCGGAAATGAAGGACCGGTTCACGCGGGTGCTGAAGGGAATGATCAACCTGTCGCGCGTGCGCTTTCCGCCCGGCACCACCGGCGGCAATCTGGATGCGCTGGCACGGCTGGCCCTGTGGGAAGCGGGCCTTGATTTCGACCACGGTACCGGTCACGGCGTGGGCAGCTACCTGTCGGTCCACGAAGGCCCGCAACGGTTTTCCAAGGCCGACAACACGGTTCTCAAACCGGGCATGATCCTGTCCAACGAACCGGGCTATTACAAGGCTGGCGAATACGGCATCCGCATCGAGAACCTTGTCGTGGTGCGCGAGGCGGAACAGATCGACGGCGGTGACCGGCCGATGCACTGGCTGGAGACGATCACTTTTGCGCCCATCGACCGCAAACTGATCGAACCCGCCATCATGACGGACGCTGAGCTGGACTGGCTCAATGACTACCACGCGGAAGTACTGAGAAAGATCGGCCCGCGCCTGGAAGACGACGCCGACGTGGCCTGGCTGAACGCAGCCTGCGCGCCGATCAGCCGAGAAGCATCCTGAGCGCCACCACGCTTGCCACGCCAATCGCCACGGCGACCAGTAGCGGCAGCCGGAACGCCGCCAGCAGCGTGATACCGGCAGCAATCGTCTCTGCAAGCCCGGTTGCAAATACGGTTGGCGCAATCACCGCCATCAGGACGGCCGGCGGCACCGCATCAAGAGCAGCTCGGGTACGCCCCTTCACGTTGGCCAGTGCAAGCAACCACAAGCCCGCAACGCGAGTGAGATAGGTGGCAACGGCCATGGCGAGGATGGCAAGTACGGTCTGCGGATCAAGGCTCATGACGGCATCACTCCGTCTGTCTGTTCGGGGTGCTCATTTTCGGCATGGAGAATGGCTGCCACGATGATACCGGCAAGCGCCCCGGCCAAGATGTACCACGCACCGTCGAGTGATATCTTGACCAACGCCGACACCGCACCGCTGGCCAGCAGCACAGCCCCCGTGCGCCAGTTGCTCCAGAACCCGGTCAGAATGGCTATGAACACCGCCGAAAAGGCAAAGTCGAACCCGTAAGCCGCCGGATCGCCCAGCCCCGCACCCAGCAATGCTCCCGTCAGCGAGGCGGCATTCCATACCGTCCACAACGCTACGCCTGAGCCGAAATAGAAGGCAGGCGTAAGCGCCCCCTTGCGTGCGCGCTGTTCGGCAAAGGCCCAGCTTTCGTCAGTGAGAAAGAACATGGCTGCATATTTGTGTGAGCCTGAAAACCCGCCCATGCTGCGCCCGAGGCTCGCCCCCATCAGCACATGGCGAATGTTCACCACCAGTGCCGTGAATGCCAGCAACCCAACGGGCACAGGGTCGTTCCACTGGTCGACCGCCACAAACTGCAGCGCACCGGCAAACACGGTCATGCTCATCAGCGACGTTTCGGCAACTGACAGCCCCTTGGCCACCGACAGCGTGCCGAACAGCAGCGCAATGGGGATTGCAGCAGCCAGCACCGGCGCGATGGCAAACGCTCCCGCTGAAAAGTCGGCACGGCGGCTCATGACAATATCATCCTGAAGGCAACCACAGCCACCAGACCGGTGACGATAACGGCAAACATGGGCGCGCGCAGGCCAACGAGCACGGCGAGGCATCCCGCCAGCGCTTCCGGCCACCCCTGGAGGAACACCGCCGGTGCCGCAACTGCGGTAAGCACCGCAACCGGCATTGCCTCGAAGGCCGCTGTTGCAACGGGTCCAAGGGTCAGCCGGGCCATGACAACAGCGCCTATGGCGCGCATGGCAAAGGTGGCCAGCGTCACCAGCGCGATCAGCCCGACATTGTAGGGATCAAGCGCCACGTGCACCTCCTTGTGCTTTTCGCCAGGCCAATACAAACGCGACCGCGACACCAGCCAATGCCCCCATGAAAACGTACAGGGCCGAGAACCCTGCCAGCTTGGCGGCAATTGCCACCCCACCAGCGGCGAGTGAGGGCAACACCGCGCCAGCCCGTTTCCAGAACGGCAGCGCCAGCGCGATGAATACTACGGTGAAAGCGTAGTCGAGCCCATAAACGCGCGGATCTTCCAGCAACTTGCCCAACACCGCACCAGCCAGCGTTCCGCCGGTCCAGATCAGGTATATGGGCACGGTTATCCCCATGATGAACGCAAACGTGACCTGCCGTGTCAGATGGCGCACTTCGCTCATGCCCCACGCCGGGTCGGTCAGTGTTGAAATCGCCAGCCAGCGCTGCCACAGGCTGAAATGGTTGATCTTGCGCTGGACCGACGCCGCCTGCAGTGCAAAGCGCACGTTGATCGACACCGCCGCCAGCATGACCAGCAGCCAGGCGCGAGGGTCATGCCAGACTTCCAGCGCCAGCATCTGACCGCCGCCGGCAAACACCCCCATGCTCATCAGCGTTGCTTCCAGCGGCGACAGGCCCTTCTGCACGCTGGCCGCGCCGACGATAAACGAAAACGCCGTTGGCACGATCAGGATCGGCAGGACCATGCGGAAGCCGTCGAGAAATTCTGCGCGGTTGGAGGTCATGGGATGAACGGGAGTGCTTGCATCTGGATAGGTCAGGACTATTGACCAAACCTTTCAGCCCGGCAAGTGCGTGGCGCGCATTGCCCGGTCACGCACCGCGCATGGCGTCAACCACCCACCCGGGTGAACCAGTCGTCCTCGGAGATGACTTCCACGCCAAGTTCGGTGGCTTTCTTGAGCTTCGAACCCGCGCCGGGCCCGGCCACAACAAGGTCGGTCTTTTTCGATACTGAACCTGCCACCTTGGCGCCGAGACGTTCAGCCATGGCCTTTGCCTCATCCCGCGTCATTTTCTCCAATGCGCCGGTGAAAACGATGGTCATGCCGGAGACGGGACTGTCCGATGCGATCGCTTCCAGCGGCTGGATATCCAGATGTTCATCAGCCAGTTCGCGCACCACAGCGAGGTTGTGCGGTTCGGCAAAAAACTCTGCAACGGCCCGCGCGACCACGTCGCCAATTCCATCAATGTTGACCAGATCGCCATAGGCCTCCGACGCATGATCCTGCGCGGCCTGCATGGCCTCCAGAAACGCGCTTGCAGCTCCATACGAACGTGCCAGCACACGCGCTGTCGTCTCGCCCACATGGCGGATGCCGAGCGCAAAGATGAACCGGTCCAGCGAGATGGTTCGGCGCTCGTCAATTGCAGCAAACAGGTTCTTCGCCGATGTTTCGCCCCAGCCCTCGCGGTCCTTGAGCTTCTTCAGCGAGCGTTCATTACGGGCGGCGAGCGTGAAGATGTCCTGCGGCGACTGGATCAAGCCATCGTCATAGAATTCCTGGATGACCTTGTCGCCCATGCCCTCGATGTCGAAGGCGTTGCGCGACACGAAATGCTTCAGCCGTTCCACCCGCTGGGCCGGGCAGATCAAACCGCCGGTACAACGGCGAACGGCATCAGCCTTGCCGGTCTTTTCGTTCACCTCGCGCACCGCATGGCTGCCGCATGCCGGGCAGGTGTGCGGAAACTCGTACTTCACCGCATCCGCCGGGCGCTTTTCCGGTACATGGCCCACCACCTGCGGAATCACGTCGCCAGCACGCTGCACGATGACCGTGTCGCCGATGCGGATATCCTTGCGCTCGATCTCGTCTTCATTGTGCAGCGTGGCGTTGGACACCACCACCCCGCCTACAGTGACGGGCTTGAGCCGCGCCACAGGCGTCAACGCGCCGGTCCGGCCCACCTGGATGTCGATGCCTTCGAGGATCGTGGTCGCTTTTTCGGCAGCAAACTTGTGCGCTATGGCCCAGCGCGGTGAGCGCGACACGAAACCCAGCCGCTCCTGCCAGTCCAGCCGGTTGACCTTGTACACAACACCGTCAATGTCATAGCCAAGCGTTGCACGCTGCTCTTCAATCGCGTTGTAGTGAGCAAGCAACTCATCGACTGACGCGCACACACGGGTGAGTGGATTGACCGGAAAGCCCCAGCGCTCGAATGCGTCCAGCACACCGCGCTGCGTCTCAGCCGGCAGCCCATCCACCTGCCCCCAGGCATAGGCGAAAAAGCGCAAGGGGCGTGATGCCGTGATCGCGGGATCAAGTTGGCGCAAGCTGCCTGCAGCGGCATTGCGCGGATTGGCAAAAACCTTGGTACCCGCCTGACTCTGTCTCTCATTAAGATCGGCGAAGTCCTTGTGAGACATATAAATTTCGCCACGCACCTCGAACACCGGCGGAAAGTCTTCGGCCGTCACACTGCGCGGAATATCGCCGATGGTTTCGCAGTTGCGGGTGACGTTTTCACCCTCCTGCCCATCGCCTCGAGTGGCCGCCTGCACCAGCTTGCCGTTCTCGTAACGCAGAGAAATCGACAGGCCGTCGATCTTGGGTTCAGCCGTGATCTCGACAGCGTCATCATCAGCCAGTTTCAGAAACCGGCGGATGCGGCCCACGAATTCGGTGACATCCTCATCGGCAAACGCATTGCCCAGCGACAGCATCGGTACTGCATGGCGCACCTTGCCAAACTTCTCCGATGGCGCAGCGCCGACGCGCTTTGAAGGAGAGTCCGACCGGACGAGATCGGGAAACTCGGCTTCCAGCATCTCGTTACGCTGGCGCAAGGCGTCATACTCGGCATCCGAAACGACCGGCGCGTCTTCGCGATAATACGCCTCGTCATGGCGCGCGATCTCTTCCGCAAGCCACTCCAGCTCGGCCGCTGCTTCATCCTTGCCGAGGCCGGATTTCGTCTTGTCGTTACTCATGGGATCAGCCTGTTCCTGCCAGCAGCCGGTCTGCCTGGGCACGTGCTTCCGAGGTGACTTCCGCCCCTGACAACATCCGTGCAATCTCCTCCCGGCGTCCCTCGCCGGTGAGCGGCGTAACGCGGGTGATCATCCGCCGGCCTTCCCCCTCGCCCGCCTCCTCCATCTTGGAGATCAGCATGTGGTGATCGGCCCGCGAGGCAACCTGCGGGCTATGGGTCACGGCCAGCACCTGCAAGCCACGAGCAAGCCGCGCCAGCCGCTGACCAATGGCGTCCGCCACCGCGCCACCCACTCCGGTGTCAATCTCGTCAAAAACCAGCGTCGGCGCCGACACCCTGGCAGCAAGCACCACCTTCAGCGCCAGCAGGAAACGGGACAGCTCGCCACCTGACGCGGCCTTGACGATAGGCGCAAGCGGCGTACCCGGGTTGGCGGCGATGAGGAACTCTACCCGGTCAATTCCAGCGGGCCCGGCGCGGGCTTCATCCGTCTCGACGCGCGTTTCAAAACGCGCCTTGTCGAGCTTCAACGGCCCAAGCTCGGCAAGGATTTCCTGGTCCAGCTTTTCAGCCGCGGCCATGCGGGCATCCGACAAGGTTTTGGCAGCCTTGTCAGAGGCGGCCTGTGCCTCGTCGCGTGCCTTCTTCAACTTGGCGAGCATCGCCCCGCCATCGTCGATGGATTGCAGATCAGCCTCGAACTTGCCCATCAGCGCAGCAAGGTCATCCACCTGCACCTTGTGCTTGCGGGCAAGCGCGCGCAGGGCAAACAATCTCTCCTCCGCACGCTCCAGTTCAGCCGGGTCGAGCACAAACTGCCGCGCAGCTGCATCAAGCTGCACCTGTGCCTCGTTCATCTCGATCACGACACGCTCCAGCGCGGCACACACCCCATCCAGCGCACCTTGCGCCTGTTCGCGGCGGCGCTCGAGCTTTCTCAGTGCCGAATTGATTTCGTTGACCGTGCTGCCGTCGCTGAGCGCACCCTGGGCTTCACTGACCGCATCGGCAAACTGTTCGGCATCCATCATCAACTGGCGCTTGTCGGCCAAGGCGGCCTCTTCGCCCGGTTGGGGCGAAAGCTCATGCATCTCTTTCAGGGCATGTTCCAGGAACGCACGCTCCGTCTCGGCGCGGGCAAGCCTTGCCTCATGGGCTTCATGGGCGCTCACTGCTGCAGACAAATGCTCCCACGCGGACGTAACGGTCGCAACCTTGCCCTCAAGCCCGCCATAGGCGTCAAGGGCGGAACGATGAAAGGCAACGTCCATCAGTGCCCGGTCATCATGCTGGCCATGGATCTCCGCCAGTGCAGCGCCAAGCTGGCGCAACAGGGTCACGCTGGCCGGCTGGTCGTTGATGAAGGCGCGTGACTTGCCGTCTACCTGCTGCACCCGGCGCACCACGATGGTGCCTTCTTCCGCATCAACTTCCGCCTCGGCCAGCAGCTCGAAGGCGCGATGACCGGCTGGCGGCGAGAACATTGCCGTGACCGAACCCTTGTCACAGCCCGAGCGCACCAGCGAAGCATCGCCGCGCGCACCCAGCGCCAGCCCCAGCGCATCAAGCAGGATCGACTTGCCCGCACCGGTTTCACCGCTAAGCACGCCAAGGCCTTCATCGAGAGACAGGTCGAGCTTCTCGATCAAAACGATGTCGCGTATGGCCAGATGGGTCAGCATGGGCCGTTTTATAGCCTATCCAGCGCGAATCGGGGGAGAGGATTTACGCTGCCTTTCCCCTGCGGCGCGCACCCTTCACAGGCGGGTAGAGCGTGTCGAACGGTGCCGACCTGCCGTCCGGCTGCACCAGACGCACGTGCCGGCGCTCCAGCGCACGTACATGAGGCACGCCGCAGGCATGGGCGATAAGCCCGGCGCCATAGTGGATCTTGTTGACGTAGTTCATCACCCGCACCGCCTTGTCTTCCGGGTCGAGCCCGCGCTGCAGGTGACGCTGATGGGTGGTAATGCCGGTCGGGCAGGTGTTCTTGTTGCACTTGAGCGACTGGATGCAGCCCAACGCAAACATGAACCCGCGCGCCGTATTGACGAAGTCTGCACCCGCGCAATAGGCCCAGGCAACTTCAGCCGGCGTGATCAGCTTACCTGCACAGATCACGCGGATGCGCCCCTTCAGGCCATACTTGTTGAGTGTGTCCACCACCAGCGGCAGCGCCTCTTTTATGGTGAGTGCCGTGTTGTCAATCAGCGGCATGGGAGCAGCCCCCGTGCCGCCATCGCCTGCATCGATGGTGATGAAGTCGGGAGCAGATTTCTGCCCCCGCTTGACGATCAGCTTGCACAGCTCTTCCAGCCACACCACGTCACCCATCGCTGTCTTGAAGCCGGTCGGAAGGCCGGATACCTCGCGCACCCGGGTGATGAATTCGAGCAAGTCGGCGTGATTGGCGATCTCTTCATGCCGGTTGGGCGAGATGGACGCCTGTCCTTGCGCAATGCCGCGAACCCGCGCGATCTCGGCCGTCACCTTCTCTGCCGGCAGGATACCGCCCTTGCCAGGCTTTGCGCCCTGGCTGAGCTTGACCTCTATCATTTTCACCTGCGGCCTCGCAGCGACCTCCCTCAGCTTCTCCTCGCTGAAGTGACCTTCGGGCGTGCGCACCCCATACTTTGCAGTACCGATCTGGAAAACGATGTCGCAACCACCCGACAGGTGATGATCGGAAAGCCCGCCCTCCCCGGTATTCAGCCAGCAGCCTGCCATCTTCGCACCCTTGGACAGTGCGCGGATGGCCGGTGCCGACAGCGCACCATAGCTCATGGCAGAGATATTGATGATGGAACGCGCCTCGTAGGGCTCGCGCGCATGGGGGCTGATGACCAGTGCCGGCGGGTCTTCGCATTCAGCTTCCAGCGGCGCATAGATGGCGCTGGCGAAAATCGGCGAGCCAGGCGCTGTGATGTTCTGGGTCGAGCCGAACGCCACCGTGTTGTCCACACCGGCAGAGGACTTGTTGACCCAGTCACGCTGCGCCCGGTTGAACGGCATCTCTTCCCGGTC
>JAWVYF010000132.1:0-8127 GCA_033722845.1 Anderseniella sp.
CTTTTAGCCAACAATATCAGTCATGTGGCGTATGTCTTAGACTCGTTCAGGATCGCTACTCCCTGTAAAATGTAGAAATCTCCCTGTTAATGCGCTGCTATCAGGGAGCCCGGCACGCAAAGTCGTGCACGTCTGCCAAGGCCAAAAGCGCTTTTCAGTTTTCTGAGGAAACAAAGCTGCGAGGTCAGCAGCCACTCAACCTGGCCCGAACCCGCTCAAGGCTGCAGTTGCGCGACGCCAGCGAACACCGGCCCCGCCCAATTGTATCGTGCTGCATGATATCCTTGTCGGTGACTTTCAGGGATATGCTGCCTCGGGCATTACGTATTTGGATACTGCAGCTGAAAGAGTTCTCGCAGACCCTGGATTTGCGGCCGGTTGACGTATCCGTGATGAAGATGTCCGGCGCTTGCCGGTTGTTCTTTCCATCCACGTCCCAACGGCGGCCATCGGGCTTTGTAGACGGCACCCTGACGCTGACACGTACGTAGCCCGACAGCGGCTTGGCCGTTGTGCTGCGGGGCTTGGCCTTGCGCTTGGACGCTGGCTTGTTGCTCTTCTGGCGTTTCGGTTTGGCCTTGCGTGTAAAGGCTCCGCCACCCTGCTTGCTGGCGGCCCATGCCGGTCCCATCGGCAAATCGCCATAGCCTGACAGGCCTGACAGAATGACGGCGGCATAAACAGCCGCAACGGCTAATGGTTTTCGCCACTTTTTGCCCCCCAATGAGCTTGTTTAGTGCGAAGGGTTCAGTCTTTCGACCGGGTACAGACTAACACCTCATCCCCTTGTTGCAACGCCACCCACTGGTCAGACCAGTGAAGCTCGGCGCATCGCCATTATAGAGAGGCCGGCAAGTGCAACACCCAACACCAGCAAGTACTGATCAGAACCCATCGTATGCAGCGTCAGGATTGAGAACACGCACCAGACAAGTGGCACCACTGCCAGCACCCAGCGCCACCGGCTCTGCAGCACCGCGGCAAACGTCAGCACGGCCAGCATGGTCGGGTCAGCCGCTACACCAAAGGCTTCTGCTGCGGTCAAGGAACGTCCGGCGAAAAGCGCCACCAGCGGGTATCCAGCCACGACACTTGCAAGCAGAAGTACCGCCAGACGCCTGATGACTTGCCCGTCCATAACGCCAAGAGGCCGGGCCGCGGCAGCCAGCAACATGACTGCCAGCCCAACGAAAAGCGGCACCATGTAGGCCGCTGCCCAATTTATCTCGCTGTAGTATTTGTGCAGGTAAATCCACGCCGATGACGCAACGCCCATGGCGAGCAAGGTTGCAGCCAGCCGCACGAGGCGAACCTCGCCTCGCCACACGGCAAAGGCGGCAAACAGGCCTGCCGCGATCAACACAAATTGTGCTGGCCAAACGAGCTCATTGGCAAGTTCGAACTGCCGGAAATACACCCGGCCGGAGAATAGCAGCATGTCCTGCAAGCTGTAGCTTGCCCACTCACCCAACTCACAGGTCCCGGAAGTACTGCGCCATGCGGGCGCGCACCTTCTGATCAGGCATCTCCCCATGTGCTGCTGCCATGTTCTCGATCACATGATCTTCCCGGGTCGTCGCCGGGATGGCGCACGTCACCGCCGGATGCGAGATCACGAACCGCAACAGAAACTGCGCCCAGCTGCGCGCACCCGTTTCCTCAACCCATCCCGGCAACGGCTTTCCTTCAACAGCCCGCACCAGTGCCTTGCGCTGATAGGGCCGGTTGACGATCACCGCGATCCCCCGTTCCTGCGCCAGTGGCAGCAGGCGCTGTTCAACATCGCGATCCTCGATATTGTAGGTCAGCTGCACGAAGTCGATTGGCTGCTCGCGCATGATTGTTTCCAGTTCGTCATGCCGCCTGCCATGTGACGTGGACACACCCGCATAGCGCAACCGCCCGGCCTGCTTCATGTCAAGCAACGTGTCCAGATGCGCCTGCCAGCTGACCAGGTTATGCACCTGCAAAAGGTCGAAGCGGTCCACACCCCAATGTCGGCGCGATGCCTCAATCTGCTCTGGCCCCTCGCTCGCATCGCCTGTCCAAACCTTGTCGGCAGAAAACACGTCAGCCTTTGCTGACAGCTTGTTCAGTCCGTACCCGATCGTGTCCTGGGATGATCCGTACATGGGCGAGGAGTCGATTAGCTTGCCGCCATGGGCAAAGAATGCCTTCATCACTCCCGCAGAACTGTCCAGCAACTCCGGGTCGTTGCCTACGTTGAACGTGATCCATGAGCCCAGGCCAACGGCCGGAATCTTCTCTCCACTGGAAGGGATCGCGCGCATCATGACGGCAGGATCTGACGCAGCGCGCCCCAAACCCGCCGGCCAGGCCGACAACGCCATGGCGCCAATACCGCCGATTATCAGCTGTCTGCGATCAGGCATGAATCATACGCTCCGCACATTGCTTTCAGGACGGCAGCAGCCTTGCCTGCAAACCAGACGAAATCTTGGCGGCGGTCCTAGCGGCGATCGACGTAATATCGATAGGCATCAAAACTTTCGAACGGTTTGAACCCGCGTTTGGTTTCGGCCACGACCTCGCCATCGCTGTAGTGAAACACCCTGCGGCCTCGATATCGCGCCTTGCTGACAAGCCGCGCGCCATTGCGCGAGGTGGCTTCCGGTTCGAAATTTCTTTTGCGCCTGCCGGACCCGAGCACAAATATGAGGGCACCCAGCAGAATGATGACAAGCATCCCTGCAGCACCCAACACGATGTAGCCCGTCGCCTCGCTCACGCCGTCTCCCACAACAATTGGTGCGGCCCATTTTGTCAGTCTTCGCGCCACACGCAAACAAACTAGCAACCCCGGCAGAGGACGACAATAAGGTTATTCTGCCGTTACGTAATACAACTATCGCGATAGTAAAGTCATTCCCTCAACCGGGATCTCCGGAGGTTTACCAGAAATCTGGTCGGCAACAATGCGTGCCGCCCCATGGCTCATTGTCCACCCCATGTGACCAAGGCCTGTATTGAGCCAGAGGTTACGGAACGGGGTTTCTCCAAGGATCGGCGTTCCTTCCGGCGTCATCGGCCTGAGGCCGGCCCAATACTCGGCGCGGGAATAGTCAGCCCCGTCTGGAAACAGCCCCTTTATGACATTGGTCATGTGCCGGAAGTCTGATGGCTTGTGCTCACGGCCATAGCCTGAAAACTCTGCCGTCGCCGTAACCCTTAACCGGTCACCCATCGGCGTGTAAGCCACCAGGCTTTCCTCGTCGATGCCACCGATCTTGGGCGCATTGTTGCGCCCGGCTACCGGTATCGTCATCGAGTAGCCCTTGACCGGATAGATCGGCAAATCGATGCCAATCTGGCGCGCCAGATGGGGCGAGTAGACGCCAAGGCAAAGCGCGATGACGTCTGCTTCCTCCCGGCCCTTGTCTGTCACCACGGCAGAAATACGGTCGCCATCCGTTTCGAACCCTCGCACGTCTGTATGCCATTTGAAGGCGACGCCCTTGCCTTCCAGCCACGTGCAAAGCTGCTGGGCAAAGATGCGGCAATCACCGGTCTCGTCGTTGGCCGCATGAAGTGCGCCTGCAAACTGATCCACACGGCTCGCCAGCGCAGGGTCCTTGCTGCCGATGTCATCACGCTCCACAAGGTTGATGACGGCGCCTTCCTTGCGCAGCACGTCGGCCTTGGCATTGGCGGCCTCAAACGCAGAAGCCGACCTGAACAGGTAGAGAATGCCGCCATCATTGGCATCATATTTCACGCCGGTTTGCTTGCGTGTCTCATGGAACACCTGTTGCGAATAATTGCACAGCCGCACCTTGCGCCGGGTGTTCAGGGCAGCGCGCTCCGCATTGCACTGCCCCCAGAATTTCCACATCCACTTGAGGAACGCCGGGTCGAGCGACGGCTTCAATCGCAGGGCCTGGTCATTTCGCCACAACGACTTCATCAGGATCGAGGGTGCAGCGGCCGAAGCCCAGGCATAGGCATGGCCCGGCGCAATCATGCCGGCATTGCCGAAACTGGTGAACTCGGCTGCGCCGTCCTCGCGGTCCACCACCGTGACCTCGTGGCCATCACGCCACAACTCATAGGCCATGGTGATACCGACAATCCCTGCTCCCAGCACCAGCGCCTTTGCCATTGCCCCTGCTCCCGGTCAGATCGCAGCTTCGACCATGATCTCCACGTCGAGCCCTGCCGCCGCCAGTTTGGGCGAGTGCACAGCCGCCCGGCATGGCGTTTCGCCCGGCACCACCCACTTGTCCCAGACCGTGTTCATTTCGGCCCAGGTGTCCATGTCCGTCAGCCAGATGGTGGCCCGGATGATCTTGGTCTTGTCGGTACCGGCTTCGGCCAGCGTTTCGTCGATCTGCGCCAGGATGTCGGCAGTCTGCTCTGCAACGCTGCCGCCCACAGTCTTCTCGGCAACATAGCCGGACAGGTAAACCTTGCCACCGTGCACGATGGCATCCGTCATGCGGTTGCCGGCACCAATTCTCTTCAGGCTCATGTTCTGTTTCCTTTTGTTGTCAAATTGCGATTGCAGCCTTGAACCGCTGCCGGATGGCATGGCCATCGCGTTCAGGCAGCACCCGGGGCAGGTCTTTCGCGCCGGTCTTGAGCACCGCCAGCACCGGCCCCTTTTCCTCCAGCATCAGCGCCCGCACACTATCCAGTTCGCTGGCGTCCCACACGGTCATCACCTTGCGAAATCCGCACGCCAGTGCCACCGCCGCGAGGTTGGTCGACAACCCCGTATGGCTTGCCTGCCCACCGGTTTCTCCAAACGCCTCGTTGTCGATCACGACGATGGCGAGGTTGCCGGGCTGCTTGGCACCAATGGTTGCCAGCGACCCCATCCCCATCAGCATCTCTCCATCACCGGTGATGACGGCAACGCGCTTGTCCTTGCGCGCCTGCGCCAGCCCCAGCCCGATGGAGGCCGCGCCACCCATCGCACCCCACAGGTAGAAATTCTCCGCCACGTCACCCGCCGCCGCCACATCGTAGGTCGGCGAGCCAAGTCCGGTCACAACCAGAAGATCATCGGGCCGGTCCTTGAGCAGCTGTGCAATCGCCTCGCGCCGTTCAATCATCGCTTGCCCCTCTAGAACGTCTTCGCGCCGATCAGCCGCTGCGACAGCAACACGGCAACCGCACAGTTGCTGTCATAGGCCAGCCGGATCGCCGAGCCGGTCATCGCAGCCGCGTCCTCAGCCGTCTCAGCCCGGTACACGATAAAGCCGGAACGCCTGAACGTTGCTTCAGTGGCCTGCCCCATCGGCACCTGCCACGGGTTGAACTCGGCCCATTCGCCGCGCATCGTCACCAGCGTCACGAACGGAAACCCGCACGATTTCAGCAGCGAGAACATGTTCACGCAATTGCCCACGCCTGACGACTGCATCAGCATCACGCCGCGCATGCCCCCAAGCTCGGCACCCGCCAACAGCGCGACGCCTTCTTCCTCGGTGGTCAGCACCGTGCAGTCGATGTCACCATCTGCATGGCATGCCTTGATCAGGCTGGCGTGACCAGCGTCCGGCACATAGGCCATCTGGCTGATGCCGCACGCCTTGAACTGCCCGAATATATCCGCCCGCCAGTCTCCGGGATTGAAATCAAACGACGTCATCTGGGTCAGGCATCCTTCCTGAACCGGGCCTTGGGCACACCGGCGCGCTCACACCAGTGATCGAGTTGGGCCGAGAAATCCCGCTCGGCATAGCCGCTGGCCTTCGCCATGGACATGGACTCGCGTACCGATGCTGCCAGCGGCACCGGCGCATTGACGGCGTTCGCCGCATTGACGATCAGCGACATGTCCTTGTGGGCCAGCGTCAGGCGGAAGCCCGGCTCGGTGTCGTCGTTCAGGACCTTGTTGGCAAACGCAACCTTGAGCTGCCCGTTGGTGCCCGTGGTGCCGTTCAGCACCCCGAAAGTGGTTTCGAGGTCCAGCCCGAATGCCTGCGCCAGCGTCAGCACTTCGGCATTCATCTGACACAGCCCGATCGTCAGGAAGTTGTTGACCAGCTTGGTGCGGGTGCCGGTCCCGGGCCGACCGCAATGATAGATCGTCGTGCCCATGGCCTCGAGCAACGGTTTGACCCGCGCAAAGTCCTCGTCGCTCGCCCCCACCATGAACAGGCTTTCACCGGCCCAGGCATGGGAAGCCAGCCGGCCCACCGGCGCATCCACAAACCCCATGCCACGCTTGGCCAGTTCTGCCGCCAGCTTGTCGGACGTTTCGGGATCAACCGTGCTCATGTCCATCACCAGCTGACCCTCGCGGCCATTCTCGGCAATGCCGCCGGAGCCAAGCACCACCTGCTCCACATCCGCCGACGCCGGCAGCATGGTCACCACCACATCCGACGCCTTGGCCACGCCCGCAACCGACCCTGCATTGTCTGCACCCAGCGACACCAGCCCCTCGACCGGTTCATTGCGCACATCATGTACAGCCAGTTGATGGCCCTTGGACTGAAGGTTGCGGGCCATGCCCTCGCCCATGTGTCCAAGCCCGATAAATCCTGTCACGCCCATCGCACGCTATGCCCTCGCCCATTGCCAGTCTTGTTGTTTTGCAGTGCAGCTTGCGTTGCTCCTGCTTTCCGCGTCAAGCTGATGTTGATGCATGGTGGAGTTGCGCCAATGAAGCATGTCTCGTTACCCGGCGGGGAAATGGTCCCGGCCCTTGGGCTTGGTACCTGGCGCATGGGCGAAGACGCCGGTCTACACGAACAGGAAGTCGCCACGATCAAGGCAGCTCTTGACCGCGGTCTGACCCTTATCGACACGGCAGAGATGTATGCCGAAGGCGGCGCCGAACTGGTCGTCGCTGATGCCATTCGCGGTAGGCGCGATGAAGCCTTCATTGTCTCGAAGGTCTATCCGCACAACGCCTCGTATGACGGCGTACAGGCAGCCTGCGAACGTTCGCTCGACAGGCTCGGCACGGACCGGCTCGACATCTACCTGCTGCACTGGCGCGGGCAGGTGCCGTTCGAAGAAACCGTGGCCGGGTTCGAGAAGCTCAAACTGGATGGCAAGATCCGCCATTGGGGCGTGAGCAACCTTGATGCGCGCGACATGACAGAGCTTGCCTCGTGTACCAATGGCGGCAACTGCGCCACCAACCAGTTGCTCTATAATCTGGGCGAACGCGGCATCGAGTGGGACCTGAAACCCATGCTGGACGAAGCCGGCATGCCCGTCATGGCCTACTGCCCGCTGGGCGAAGGCCGCCTGCTGCAGGATGCGACGCTGGCCGTGCTCGCAGAGCGCCACGGCGTCACGCCCGCCAGCATCGCGCTCGCCTGGCTGCTTACCCGCAACGAGACCATCGCCATTCCGAAAACCTCACGTGCAGAACGCATCGACCCCATCATGGCAGCGCTTGATGTGCAACTGGACGCGGAAGACCTGGCCCTGCTGGACGATGAATTCCCGCCAGCCGATGGGCCCTCCGCGCTGGCCATCGTGTAGTCATTGCCTACCGGTCAATTGAACCCGATCACCGCGCCTGCCAGCGCAACGAACAGCGGGATCGACAGGATGGCAACGGGTGTTCCAATACCGGTCGAGGTGCCGACATATGAAGATGGGTTGGCCTCCGGAAGCGCCCCGCGCAGTGTGGGCGGGCCAGAGATATCAGAGCTCGACGCAGCCATGACAGACAGCAGCACCACCCCGCCGGCAGAAAAACCAGTCAGGTGATGGGCTATGACGCCCGCACCAAACCCGATCAGCCCGTGAATCAATGGCGCGGCCAGCCCGTATAACAGATAGGCATGAGCCACCTTGCGCAGTTCATGCAGCCGCTGCCAGGCCTCCATGCCCATGATCAGCATCAGAATGGACAGAAGGCCGTGGAACAGCAGCTCATAGAAGCCTTCGTAAAGTCCCGTCGGCTTCGTGGCGATGCCGAGGCCAAGGCCGAGCAACAGGGCCGAGATGGCCGGGCTACGAAAGGTATCCACCAGGATCTGCCTGATCATGCCGGCATCGAAACCGTCAGACTGAGCGCCACCGGAACCACCACCAATCCCCATGGTTGCAGCACCACCGCCATTCGTCGTGGCTGCGGCTTGCCGCGTCAGCGCGATGCGTCCCAGCACGATCGCTGTCACCAGGGCGGCAATGTCC
>JAWVYF010000133.1:0-8041 GCA_033722845.1 Anderseniella sp.
GAGAACTTGTAGCCGCGCCGGTATTCGAACTTGTCCACCGCCTTCATCAGGCCAATGTTGCCTTCCTGGATCAGGTCAAGGAACTGCAAGCCCCGGTTGGTGTACTTCTTGGCGATGGAGATCACCAGACGCAGGTTGGCCTCGACCATTTCCTTCTTGGCGATGCGCGCCTCGCGCTCACCTTTCTGCACCGCGTGCACAATGCGGCGGAACTCGGGGATCTGCAGGCCGGTATCAGAGGCGAGCGAGTGAATCTCCTCGCGGATTTCCTTGATCGTGTCCTTCTCCTTGGACACGAAATCCTTCCAGCCATGCTTGGTCAGCCGCGACACGCGGCGCAGCCAGTTGGCGTCAAGTTCTTCGCCCTGGTATTCCTCAAGGAACACGGTGCGCGGCACCTTGTGGCTTTCGGCCAAGCGCATCAGCCGGCCTTCCAGCGAGATCAGGCGGCGGTTGATGTCATACAGCTGTTCGACCAGCGCCTCGATACGCGCCGCGTTGAGCGACAGCGACTTCACATCCTCGATGATCTCTTCGCGCAGCTTCTTGTAGCGGCGGTTCTGCGACGGCGACAGCGCGGTCTTCTCGGCCACTTCCTGGTCCTGCAGCTTGCGCAGGGACTTGTAGGTCTTGGCAATGCGGTCGAAGGTTTCCAGGACGTGCGGCTTCAGTTCCGCTTCCATCGCGGCCAGAGACACGTTGGCCTCTTCTTCATCGTCCTCGTCGTCCTCGTCGGGCTGTTCGGACGGTTCGAAGTCATCGGCGGAAAGAACGTCATCGTCGCTGCCCCGGCGCGGACGCTTCTTGGCCATTTCGGCCGCCGCCTTCTCACGCTTCTCGGCCTCGGCCTTGCGGGCTTCCTTTTCCTTGCGCTCGCGCTCTTCAGGCGTCGGCGCCTCGACCTTCTTGGCATCAGGGCCGGCATAGGTGGCCTCAAGGTCGATGATGTCACGCAGCAGGATCTTGCCTTCGTTCAGTTCATCGCGCCAGATGATGATGGCCTGGAAGGTCAGCGGGCTTTCGCAAAGCCCCGAGATCATCGCCTCGCGGCCTGCCTCGATGCGCTTGGCGATGGCAATTTCGCCCTCGCGCGACAGAAGCTCCACCGAGCCCATTTCGCGCAGGTACATGCGCACCGGATCATCGGTGCGGTCAGCGCTGGTGGTTGTGTTGGATTCGCTCTTCACCACACCGGTCTGCGCGCTTTCGGCGACCTCGGTGGTGTCTTCGCTTTCTTCTTCGGTCTCCACCACGTTGATGCCCATGTCGGTGAGCATCGCCATGATGTCCTCGATCTGCTCCGACGAAACCTCGTCCGACGGCAGCACCTCGTTAAGCTCGTCATAGGTCACGAAGCCGCGCTGCTTCGCGAGCTTGATCATCTTCTTGACGCCGGCATCCGTCAGGTCGAGGACGGGACCGTCACTGCCGCCTTCAGAAGTTTCGGCGTCTTCCGGCGGGGCTTCCTTTACCGCTGCCTTCTTGTTGCTTGCTGCTGTTGCTTCGCGTGCCTGTGCTCTCGCCATTCGTCCTGCGCTCGCTCAATGTGGAGTTTGCCGATGCCGGTGCGCGTTGCGCTCGCCGGCGGGGCTTGCCCCTGATTCGTTTTGGCCCCGGCCTTTGAAGGGTTATGACCCCGGCCGCGTTAACCAGCTCTTAATCACGTCTGACGGGGTCCGGCATGGTCTGTCCACAGGTGGTTGGCTGTCCGTTTTGCCCTTGGGTGCCGGTGGGGTGTCATCACCTCGTCAGCCGGCCTGGTTGGACGCTCTTCCCGATGCTTCGCCATAGCCGTCGACAGATGCTTCCGCGCCTGTCATGGACTGCAACTGCTCGCGCACCTCGTTGAGAAGGTTCAGATTCTCTTCGCTGGGTTGCTCGGCAAGGCGCAGTTCGGCCCGTCTCAATTCCTTCTCCAGAGTCACCAGTTTCCGGTTCAACGCCAGCAACTGCTTCAACCCCGTGCGAGCGTCCCTTTCGGCGGCGTCCGCACGCGCAAACCAGCAATCGTGGTGCCGGGCCTGGGTGTCCAGATCATCAATGACTGCGCCCATCCCGGTCTGGATTAAGTGGTCGCGCAAGCCAGATGTTTCAAGGTCTTTCCCCGAGGCACACGTATCTATGATTCGCCGGCGCAAAGAGTCAAGCGCAGCCGACTCGACCTCCAGACCGGCAATCTCCTCCACCATCTCTTCTGCCAGCGCCAGATGGTTGACCAGCGTCAGCAAGATGAACCCGGTTCGCCTGAGTGCCGCCGACTGTGTTGCGGGCCGCGCGGCAAGCGCCTTCAGTTGTGGCGAGGCTGGCAGCTTCATCTCCCACGCTACACGCTGCTGCCAGCGGCCGCGCCCGCGGCCAACCATTGCGCCTTGTTGCGGCCGCCACCCGCTTCGACGGCCGCCGCCAGCCTGCCCCGTGCCAAACAGGTCGCGCACCCGCTCGCGCATGTCCTGCCGGTAGTAGTCGCGCACTGTGGGATCGCCAATCTGGTCCACCGTGCGCATGAGGTCTGATTCGAAACGGGCCTTGCGCTCCGGCGTCGAGCGGTCATTGCCTGCCAGCGCGCGCCGCCACACCATGTCCGCCATCGGCTCGGCCGCCTCGATGGCTGCCTTGACTGCATCGGGCCCACCTGCGCCCAGCAGGTCGTCCGGATCCTGGCCCTCCGGCAGCAAGGCAAACCGCAGCGAGTTGCCCGGGGTCAGCCGTTCCAGCGCCAGATCAAGTGCCCGGTAAGCCGCCTTGAGGCCCGCATCATCGCCGTCGAAACACAGGATGGGCTCTGCCGTCATCCGCCACATCAGGCCCAGCTGGTCTTCGGTCAGCGCTGTTCCCAGCGGCGCCACCGCATGGGGCAGCCCGGCACGGCTGAACGCGATGACGTCCATATAGCCTTCGCAGGCAATCAGCTCACCAGCCTGGTGAGCGGCCTTGCGTGCCTTGTCCATGTTGTAGAGCACGGTACCCTTGTGAAACAGCGGCGTGTCCGGCGAGTTGAGGTATTTGGCCAGCGCATCCGGGCTCATCGCCCGCCCGCCAAATGCAATCACCCGGCCCCGTCCGTCGCGGATCGGAAACATGATACGGTCGCGAAACCGGTCATAGGAGGGCTTGCCGTCGTCAGGGCGGATAACCAGCCCGGCCTCGACCATCTGATCGGGCTCAACATCTTTCGAGCGCAGATACTTGCTCAGACCATGCCTGTCATTCGGTGCAAAGCCGATGCCGAAGTCACGCTGCACCTGCGCGCTCAAGCCACGGTCGGACAGATAACCACGCGCCTTCGCGCCATCTGCGCGCTGCAACTGGTCCTCGAAATAGTCCTGCGCCAGTTGCATCACGTCATACAGGGTGGAACGGCGTTGTTCGCGCGCCTCGGCTTCTGGCGACAGCTTGGGCATCTCCAGCCCCGCCTCCATCGCGAGCCGCTCCACGGCTTCAGGAAACGGCACGCCCTCCTTCTCCACAAGAAAGGTGAAGATGTCACCCGACTGCTTGCAACCGAAACAGTGGTAGCGCCCCTTGTTGTCCTCGCAATGGAAGCTTGGCGTCTTTTCGCCGTGGAAAGGACAACACGCCCAGTAGTCACCGCGTCCGGCATTGGTCTTGCGCTTGTCCCACTGCACAGACCGGCCGATGACCGAGGAGATCGATATCCTCGCCCTGATCTCGTCCAGAAATGACTGCGGAAAGCGCATTGAACTTGTCTGCCGGATTGGATTGACTGGCCATATTTGCAGCAACTGCGGGCAGCATCAACGACCGTGAATGACCAACGACTAGCACATTTCCCGCTCGGCCACACCGTTACGCTTGCTGAGTTGGACGCTGACCCCTACGCCGTCTATGCGCGGCTGCGGCCAACCGAACCGCTGAGCTGGCTGCCAGCCACCGGCATGTACTATGCCCTGACACACGACCTCGTCCAGCGGCTTCTGCTTGATGACCAGAATTTCGTGGTCGGCTGGGACACCTCAACCGTCTACGACACCTTCGGCACGCACATGATGTCATGCGAAGGCCGTGATGCACGCCGCCAGAAGCGGCCATTCCGGCCGGCCTTCTTGCCTGTCTCCATCCGCCAGACCCTTGAGCCGGACATTCGCAACACAGCCAGCCAACTCGTCGAGACCTTCCGGCAACAAGGCGAAGCGGACATCCGCCCCGCTTTCGCCGCGCGCCTGCCGATTCTCGTCATGCTCAACCTGTTTGGCCTGCCTGCCACCGATGAAGCCCTGTTTCGCAGCTGGTACGACGACTTCGAGGCCGCACTTGCCAACGAGCATTTCGACCCCGCCATCAGGGCACGGGGGCAAAAGGCCGTCGCCGCCTTTCATGCCCATCTGCAACCTGCAATCGAGGCTGCCCGCGCCCGGCCAGCGGATGCCTCGTTGATGTCGGCGCTGGCTCATGACGCGCGTGAGGACCGGCTGAGCAACGATGAAATCCGCCGCAATGCCCTGATCGTCATGTTCGGCGGCATCTCCACCGTAGAGGCACTGATCCTCAACACCATGTGGAGTCTCGCCCATTACCCGCACTGGCTGGAAAGGGTTCGGACCGACCGCGCCTGCCTGCCCGCCGTACTGGAAGAAAGCATCCGTCTGATAGGGCCGGTCCAATCGGCCACCAGGATGGTGACCCGGGATATCGAGGTGGACGGAGTGCCCCTGAAGCAGGGCGACATCGTCAACCTGATCCTGTCCGCCGCCAATCACGATCCGGCCGTTTTCAAAGCCCCGCGCGAGTTTCGCCCGGACCGGCCCGAAATTTCGCGGCATGTGGGTTTCGCCGCCGGCCCGCATTTGTGCCTGGGCATGCACCTGGCACGAACACAAGCCCGCACGGCTCTCAGCGTCCTGTTCGATCTTCTGCCCGGCCTGGTGCCCGATATCGAACGCTCAAGCCCACCTACCGGCGCCGTCTTCCGCCAGCCGTCACGACTGGTCATCAGCTGGTCGTGAAGCGGCTTCCCCGCTCCAGAACAACTTCCGGCAAACGAACGGCGGCAGACAGCGTCTTTTCTGACTTTGAGTCATTTACAAGGGCTGCACTTGCAAGCATGCTAGCCATGGTTGCGGGTAGAACGCCTCTACGCGCAACTCGTGGGCGCGGCGGCCAGGAGGTCCAAGTCTACTTACTCCCCCCAGTAAAAACCTGGGTCTCCAGACGGTTGCGCCCACACCTGTTGTTGTGCCTGCAAAACCCGCCACGCAAACTGCAAGCAGGAATTGAGCAAACCTTCAGCCCAGCAGCGACTTGACCATCGCGCCTGCCTTGGCGAAGTCCATCTGCCCCGCGTGGCGCTCCTTGAGAACACCCATCACCCGGCCCATGTCCTTCAAGCCGGATGCATCCAGTTCCTTGACCACGCCCGACACGGCAGCTTCCATCTCGGCAATGCTCAACTGGCGCGGCAGAAACTCCTCGATGATGGCAATTTCCGCCTTCTCGGTCGCGGCCAGTTCGGGCCGGCCGCCTTTTTCATAGGTTTCGGCTGACTCGCGGCGCTGCTTGATCATTCGGGCCAGGATTTCCTGCATGCCGGCCTCGCTCAGGCTCTCATCCGTGCCGGTACCACGGTTCTGGATCTCCCGGTCCTTGAACGCTGCCGAGATGAGCCGCAACGTGGCAAGACGCACCTTGTCGCCACCGCGCATGGCGTCCTTCAATTCGATCGTGACCCTGTCTTTTAGCGAATCGCTCATGTTGCTGACTGCCTTTCACGCCACTTCGGCGGTGCATCACACTGCTGTCTGGTAAGCACGTACATATAATCTGCACCTCAGGACGCGCAAGCACCTCTCCCGCCGGTGCGACACGCTTACCACGGCATAACCCCCGCGCGCCCGCTTGACCTTGCCGGGGCTGAACACTAGTTTCCGGCAAATTCCACCAGACATATGGATCAGCACCTCATGCCATCCGCCAAAACGTCCTCCCGCCCGGCCAAGTCAGGTCAGGGCCGTTCCGTCTCGCCCGCACCCGCCTGGGACACACGGCCAAAGACAGCCCGCCTCGTGCTGGCCGACGGCACCGTGATCGAAGGATACGGCCTTGGCGCAACCGGCAAGGCCCCGGGGGAAGTGTGTTTCAACACCGCCATCACCGGCTATCAGGAAATCCTCACCGACCCATCCTATGCCGGACAGATCATCACCTTCACTTTCCCGCACATCGGCAATGTCGGCGCCAACGACGAGGACATCGAGACCTCCAACCTTGCTTCGTCTTCCGGCGTGCGCGGCTGCGTGCTCAAGGCCGACATCACCAATCCGTCCAACTACCGCGCCGCCAAACACCTCGACGCCTGGCTCAAGGCGCGCGGCATCATCGGCATTGCCGGCATCGACACCCGCGCGCTCACCGCGCTGATCCGCGAAAAGGGCATGGCCAATGCTGTTATTGCCCACAGTCCGAAGGCCACCTTCAACATCGACGCCCTGAAGAAGGAAGCCGCCGAGTGGCCAGGCCTTGAAGGCATGGACCTGGCCAAAGAGGTGTCTGCCACCCAGCGCTATGATTGGGACGAGAAGCTGTGGCAATGGAACGAGGGCTATTCGCAGCAGGGGCAACCACGCTTCAACGTGGTGGCGATGGACTTCGGCGCCAAGCGCAACATCCTGCGCTGCCTGGCCGAGCAGGGCTGCCACGTCACCGTTGTACCGGCCACCACCTCTGCTGAAGACATTCTCGCCATGAACCCGGACGGCGTATTCCTGTCCAACGGCCCCGGCGACCCGGCCGCGACCGGCGAGTATGCTGTTCCGGAAATCCGCAAACTGGTAGACAGCGGCAAGCCCGTTTTTGGCATCTGCCTCGGCCACCAGATGCTGGCGCTGGCACTGGGCGCCAAGACGGTGAAGATGCATCAGGGCCATCACGGCGCCAACCATCCGGTCAAGGACCACACCACCGGCAAGGTCGAGATCACGTCGATGAACCATGGCTTCGCGGTTGATCGCGACAGCCTGCCGGCCAATGTGGAAGAGACCCATGTCTCGCTGTTTGATGGCTCCAACTGCGGCATCCAGCTCAAGGGCCAACCCGTCTATTCGGTTCAGCACCACCCGGAAGCCTCGCCCGGCCCGCAAGACTCGCACTACCTTTTCAAGCGGTTTGCCGACTACATGGAACAGGCTAAGGGCTGAACCGGCACACAACCGATCCGGAGCGCTGCCATGAAGAAATCTGACATCGCAGCCATGTTCGGCGCCGGCAACGTCACGACGTTTCTCGGCGTACCTGCCTGCTCCTCCCCGCAAGCGATCAATGCGAAGGCAGCCATAGTCGGCGTGCCGTCCGCCACGCCTTACGCCTCTGTCGGCCCCTATTGCGCAGAAGGCCCCGCAGCCATTCGCGCCGCTGCAGCCGCCTATGGTGCGAACCTTGAGCATGTGGATTTTGACTTTGGCGAACCGTTGCTGCCCGGCGGCCCTGCCGACGCATGTGACCTTGGCGACCTGCCCTATGGCGATGATGCAGCCGCCAATCGCGAGACAATCCGCTCAAGCGTTTCGACCATTCTCGATCGCGGTGCCGTTCCGCTGGTGCTGGGTGGAGATGATTCTGTGCCCATCCCCATGCTGCAGGCCTATGAGGGTCGCGGCAAGTTCACCATTGTCCAGGTTGATGCCCACATCGACTGGCGCCATGAAGTGGATGGCGAACGCTGGGGCCTGTCGTCGACCATGCGCCGGGCATCCGAGATGGGCCACATCGAGGCCATCATCCAGGTCGGCGCGCGCAATATCGGCTCCGCCCGGCCGCAAGATCTGGCAGACGCCAAAGCCTGGGGGGCAAAGTTCTTCACCGCCCGCGATGTCGCGCGCGACGGGCTGCAACCGGTTCTGGACGCCATCCCTGCCGGCAGCAATGTCATCATCTGCTTCGATTGCGATGCCCTCGATCCCTCGATCATGCCCGCCGTCATCGGCCGGGCTGCCGGCGGTCTTGGTTATTGGCAGGCAGTCGAATTGATGACTGGCATTGCCGGCAAGGCGACCATAGCCGGTTTCGATCTGGTGGAGTT
The DNA here is from genome assembly GCA_033722845.1 of Anderseniella sp. GTDB lineage: Bacteria > Pseudomonadota > Alphaproteobacteria > Rhizobiales > Aestuariivirgaceae > Anderseniella. The sequence continues at coordinate 8,033 of JAWVYF010000133.1, forward strand.
CATGCCAGC
>JAWVYF010000134.1:0-7918 GCA_033722845.1 Anderseniella sp.
GTCGCCGCTGAGGGTCATCGCCATGCTGCTGCCCATGAGCCTGGTGATGGGCGGCATGACCTTTCTGATCGCCGACCAGGCCGTGCCGCGGGTCACGCCAAAGCTGATCGACTGGGGCATCGGCGAATACAGCCGCAAAAAAGCTGCCGTGGGCCAGACGGGCCCAATCTGGATGCGCGCCGGCACTGACATTCTGCGGGCCAGCACGGCCAATGATGGAGCAACCGAGCTGGGCGACGTGATCATCTTCCGCCGTGGCGAGGGCGGTCAGTTGCAGGAGCAGGTCAAGGCAGACAAGGCAACGCTGGTGAACCGGCGCTGGCTGCTGGAAAATGTGGTCATCTATTACGCCGACAATGTCGAACCCAACCGGGTCGGCAGGCTGGTATACTCCGGCAACATGCGCCCTGCCCGCGCCGGCAAGCGTTCTGGTGAGCCATCCGAGATGAGCACAGTCGACCTCGGTTATTTCATCCGCAATGCCGGTTTCGGCATCAAGCCGGTCCACGTCTTCGAAACCTGGTGGCACCGGCGCATGTCACTGCTGCTGACACCGTTCCTTATGGTCGCCCTGTGCATTCCGCTGGCAGTAAAATTCCGCCGCGGCGGCGGGGCCGGCAGGTTGTTCATGGTCGGGCTGGCGGTCGGCTTCACCTTCTCGATCTTCGAAGGCATCGCGCTGACCATGGGCGAGGTCGGCTTCGTGCCGCCCTGGTTCGGCGCGTGGGCGCCGTTTCTGGTCTATGCAGCCGTTGCCGCCGCAATCGGATTCAGGGCCGAAACCGTCAGCTGAAATGGACCTTTGATGCGACCGGTCAGGCGCTGGCCGCCAGCGCATTGCCCCCGGCCACGACAGTGCCGAACAGTTCGATGATGCGGTCGATCTCCTGGTCCGTATGGGCTGCCGAGACCGAGCAGCGCAACAGGCACAACTTGCCCGGCGTGCCCGGCGGCAGGGCAATGTTCACATAGACACCCGCCGCCAGCAGCTGGTTCCACATCACCAGCGTCGAGGCCTCATCGGCACACTTGACCGCAATCACCGGGCTCACCTCGTCACAACCCAGTTCAAGGCCCAGCCCCTTCAGCCCGTGGAACAGCCGCGCCGAATTGGCCTGCAACCGCGCCCGGCGCTCCGGCTCGCGCGCCAGAACCCGTACCGCTGCCGTAGCCGTGGCAATGGAGGCTGGCGATGGCGAGGCGGTGAACATGTAAGGCTTCGATGCATAGCGCAACGTCTCGAACATCGGGTGGTTCGAGGCACCAAACCCGCCAATCGCCCCGATAGACTTGGAGAAAGTACCGACCACGAAGTCGGCCTCGTCCATCAGGCCCGCCTCATCGGCAAGTCCGCGTCCGTTGGGGCCAAGTACGCCAAAGGAATGCGCCTCATCAACCAGCAACTGGAAGCCATGCTTCTTCTTGACCTCGACAAACTCGTCCAGCGGTGCGCGATCGCCCAGCATCGAGTAGATGCCTTCCAGCACCACCAGCCGGCCGCCGCCATCGTCTTCCATGCGCGACAGCCGCTTGTCCAGATCAGCAGCATCATTGTGGCGGAAGCGCACCAGTTTGGCGCCGGACAGGGTGCACCCGTCATAGATTGACGAGTGACTGTCGGCATCCAGGAAGATGGTGTCCTTGGGTCCGGCAAGGCCGGCCATCATGCCGAGGTTGGCCTGGTAGCCGGTAGAGAAAACGATGCACTGCTTCATGCCAAGGAAGCTTGCCAGTTCCTGCTCCAGTTCCTCGTGAATGGCATAACTGCCGTTGGCAATGCGCGAACCCGTCGTGCCGGTGCCGAACTCCTCAAGCGCGTTCTGCCCTGCCTCGATGCACTCACGCTCGAAGGTGATGCCCATATAGTTGTTGGTGCCGGCCAGAATGGTGTCGCGGCCATCAATGATGGCGCGCGTGGGGGACACGATCTTCTCGTTCACCGGGCCAATGCGGGACCCGGCCTGTTCAACCGCCTGCATCCGCTCCAGCAGGGGCTTGTACTTGTCGAACAGGTCAGTCATCCACGTAATCCTCTTGAATCATCAGGCCTTGTTGACCCGCGCCTTCACCACGCCCACCAGGTCGGTCATTGTGTGGGTGTCGGACAGGACATTGAGCGGAATGTCGATATCAAAATGATCCTCGACCTCCATCACGAAGTCCATCACCGAAACAGAATCGATCGCCAGGTCCACGGCAATCTCGGTATCCGGTTTCAGCTCGACATTCTTCTCGTTGAAAGGCGTCAGCAATTCGGCAAGCTTGTCGAAAATTTCAGTCTCTTCGGGGCTCATGTTCAGCAATCTCTCTACCAGCTTTGTGCCGCTTTGTAGGCGGCCTTCAGGCCGCAGGCAACCACCCGTTGTCGCGGTACCATGACAGCGTCCTGGCAAAGCCCTGCTCAAAGTTCAGTTGCGGTGTCCAGGCACCGGTTTCGTCGAACCGTGCACCGGCCGACACCCAGTCGTCATGGTACAGCTCGCGCACCTTGCCCCGGTTGAGGATGACAGCCTTGCGGCTGAGTGCCATCCATCCCTCGCAACCCAGCGCGGCCAGCCACAGTACGGCACGGGGAATGTGCAACATGACCGGCGCCTTGCCGGTCACCGGCTTTACCGCCTGGGCCAGGTCGGCATGGCTGTATCCGCCCACTGTGCCGTCATCCAGTTCATAGGCCGTGTTTGCCTGGCCAGCACCTTCGACCGCTGCGGCCAGCGCCCCCGCCAGGTCTTCGGCATGGATCAACGACAGCCGCTGCGCAGACGTACCCGTCATCAGCGTCATGCGCTTGGTGAGTTCGCGAATGAGCGGCAGCGTGGCCTCATCGCCCGGCCCATATACTGCCGGCGGCCGCACGATCACCAAATCACCCCTGTCCGCGCCGACATAAGCTTCTTTCACCCTGTCTTCACCAGCCGCCTTCGACGCCGCATAATCCGAAATATCGCGTTCCCGGGCCGCCAGCGACGAAACCAGCACAAACCGATTGACCCCGGCACGGCGTGCGGCTTGCGCCAGCTGATCGGCTCCGTCTGCATTGACCGCCATGAACGCCTGCCGGTCCAGCGCCTTGATCACGCCTGCCAGATGGAGCACCGCATCTGCGCCGCTCACCAGTTCATCAACGCCAGAGAGGCTTTCCAGCCCACCCGTGACCACCTCCACCCGCTCGCTGAATTCGTCTGCCAGCCGTGCCTTGTCCCGTACCAGCACGCGCACCTTGTGTCCGCGCGCCAGCAATTCCCGCAAGGCATGGCCACCGACAAAGCCGGTGGCGCCTGTCATTGCTACAAGCATGGCTCAGGTAGACCGTAAGACGGGTTGACGGTTATTCAGCGGCAATGGCTGCCGCACGTGGATCGCTGGTAAAACCGCTGGCAATTTCAGCAATCTCACCGGCACAGAACAGCGACTTTGCACCGGCGCGCGACAACTTGCCCGACGAGGTGAAAGGCAGGCACTTCGGCGGAACCATCACCACGTCGGCATCAATGCCGATGGAACGGGTGATTTGCGCCGACACCTGCTTGCGCAACTCTTCAATGGCATCTGCATCGCGCAGGCGGCACTGCACCAGAACCGTCACCCGGTCCTCGCCTTGCGCGCCTTCCATTGCAAACGCAGCAACATCGCCATCGCGCACCTGCTCAAGCCGCTCGACGGCCCACTCGATATCCTGCGGCCAGATGTTGCGGCCATTGTGCAGGATCATGTCCTTGGCGCGGCCGGTAATGACGATCTCACCATCAACCCAGTAGCCCATGTCGCCGGTATCCATGAACCCGTCTTCACGCATGATGGCGGCAGTGGCTGCTTCGTTCTGATAATAGCCGGTCATCAGGCTCGGCCCGGCAATCTCGATACGGCCGATCTGGCGCTCGCCAAGCTCGTCACCGGCATCGCCAACGACACGCATCTTGTGGCCCGGCAGCGGACGCCCGCACACCACGAAATGGCGCACCTTGTCGGCGCAGGTATCGGTGCTTTCCACCGCCCGGCCCTGCTCCTTCATCGCGGCCCGGTCAATCACGTCGACCCTGATCTCTTCTTCGGTGCCGGCAAACGATACGCCCAGCGTTGCCTCAGCCATGCCGTAGCTCGGCAGGAAAGCATTTGGCTTGAAGCCGGCCACGGACAGCGTCTCGGCGAACAGGTTCAACACGTCTGCGCGCACCATGTCGCCGCCGATACCGGCAACGCGCCACTGGTCGAGCTTGAGCGACGGGGCATCACCATTGATCCGGCGGGCGGCCAGGTCGTAGCCGAACGACGGACCATAGGCCACCGTGCACTGGTTTTCCGACATCAGCTTGAGCCATAGCGCGGGGCGGCGCGCAAACGCCGGAGTCGACAGATAGTCGATGGACACCTGCCCCATCATCGGTGACAGGCAAAAACCCACAAGGCCCATGTCATGATACAGCGGCAACCACGAGAACGCCCGGTCGGTCGGGGTGATCTTCAGCCCATGGCGCAAGATGGCCATGGTGTTGGCACACGCCGCCTTCTGGGAAATCAGTACGCCCTTCGGGTTTGACGTCGAACCCGACGAATACTGGATGTAGGACACATCATCAGGACCGAACGGTTTGAGCTCTGCACCAGCGCCCTCGAAACCTGCCAACTGCTCGTGGCTCCAGACCTTGGTGACGCGTGCCCGCTGGGCTGCTTCGCGTACCAGTGCCTCAAGGTCGCCCGTCGTCACCACCGCCGTGGCATGTGCGCTTTGCAACATGCCGGCCACCCGGCTCACGTAGGCCTCGTGACCACCGATATACATGGAGTATGGCAGCGGGCACGGCACGATGCCGGCATACTGGCAGCCAAAGAACACGGCCATGAAGTCTGCACCGGTTTCAGCCACGACGGCCACCCGCTCACCCGGCTTCACACCTGCATTGACCAATCGGTGGGCAGCCTCAACAGCGCGCTTGCGCAGCACCTTGTAACTCATGCTCTCGGCAAGCTGGCCGCGCGGACCATAGAAATTCATGCCCGTACGGCCCTGGGCCGCATAATCAAGGCCTTCGCACAGCGTGGTGAACCCACCCAGCCGCTGAACCAGCTCGGTATTGACGGTCGGCGTCAGTTGAGGACCGGTGGCGACCGGAGCACCAGCGCCCGATCCGATTTCAGATGTCGTGTCTACCCGCACAACTCTAACCCCTGCAATTTTGTTCCAGGTGCGCTGGCAACCCCCTGTAGCTGCACGCGCCCTGACCCCGTTTCGAGCAATGTCGATTGGCAATTGTTTACCAGAACTGCCAAACCCGCCAAAAATCACTTGATGTTTCACTATGTAACTTCGAAAGCGTGAAGCTACAGGCAAACTTCGATTAAGGCATTGAATTAAGTGGATTTATTCTGATTTCGCCAGAACAAGGCCCTGCCACGCCGGCCAACCATGATGCGGCAATCCGCAAGCATACGCAGTTCATGACCTGGAAGTCCGGGCAGACCCGCTTACGGCCAGCACAGATTCGCACTGCTTCAGAAGCTGACCTTGCCGAGCATTACCCCGGCCAGCAGCAACGACAACACCCCGAAAGTGAAGCCGGCAAGCCAGATCATCAGCAGCTGCGACATCGAGCGTGATGCGCCGTTGGCGTAGCCGTCGGGCGATGCAGCCGCCGCATCGCGTTGTGTCTCGATCAGCCGGTGGGAAACAAAGCCTCGCACTTCCCGCACCATGCGCGAAATGTCCCGGGTTTCTGCGATTGTCACATGGCCATCGGGCGCCTGCCGCACCAGCCGGTAGGTGCGCGGGTCCGGTTCCATGATGACATACGAGATGTTGTCCAGCCAAAGCCGCGGCGGAAAGCCCGTTTCAAGCTGCAGCGGCAACAGGCTCTTGAGCTGAGGCTCCTCCGCCGTCTTCTTTCGCAACACGTCCTGCAGCGCCGCCAGCCGCAGCGTCTGTGCATCGCGAATCTCGACCAGCGCATCAAAATGGGCAGCATGGGCCAGCCGGGCCCGCCGCACATCGCGATCAAGTCCGCCCACGACGCCGCCTTCGGCAGCGTCCTGTACGCCATTTATGTCTGGTTGGGGTGTACTCAATTCCACCGGCCTTCCGCCATGCTGCAACTCACTAACCAGCCATGCGCGTTGCCACAGCGTCCCAAATTGAGACAACGCAGTAACAAAAGCTTAGTACGTCACCGTCGGAAATGCACCCATCATGCCAACGGAAAATCGCCGAATGCGCAACATAACGATGGTCGCGACAGCAAGGCTGCATACATCTCCAGATTGAATCTCCGTATACATTTAAAATTTGAGTAGAGTCGATTCAAAGTTGACACAGCGTCATTATGAAAAGGTGTGGCAAGCCGGGGGGTGCGGTGCGCCAGCGCAAGGGCCCGGAAGAGAGGCCCCCAGGGATTGGCGTATTGAACATGTGTCTTTTGCACACAAGCTCCGGCTGCTTGGCCAGGGTCGCCGCGTTGTCAGCCGTCTGCGCTGTCATGGCGGCACTCACCCCATCAGCGCGTGCAGGCGAGATGTACCTCTCCATCGGTGGCGGGGCTAGCCTGGAAGACGCGTGGAGCTGGCAAACCGTGACGTGGACACCGTTCTCGGCAGCCAATGACACCGGTGCCATCATCCGCGCCAGCCTGCGCAGCGAAGCCAAGACCTATGTCACTGACATTCCGGCACGAAACAATGCGCGGATCTGGGTGGCGGGGCTTGGCGTCGACGCTGAAGCTGGCTGGCAACTGGCCAATGAATGGGGCAGCCTCGCGGTGCTGGGCGGCATCGCATGGCGCGACTACATGCTGACGCCGGATGACCCCAACTCCACCCTCAAGGGAAACATGCTCAACGCCCGCGTAACGGTCCAGGGCCACCTGACGGCGTCATCACACTGGGGCAGTTTCTTCTACGGTGAGTATGTCACGGGTATTGATGAGTGGTTTGCCGAAGCCAAGCCCTACTGGCAACTGGACAACGGCTTGAAGCTGGGTCCCGAGTTTTCGGTCAGCGGCAGTGAGGATTACCTCCACGCCCGCGCAGGCGTTTCCGTCATGGGCTGGGAATTCGACTTGCCGTGGGTGGGCCGTTTCTGGGCCGGCGGATCGGCAGGCGCGCTGTGGGACACAGACGGCACCAGGGTCGAACCCTATGGAGCCCTGCACATCACCCGCGCCATCAGCGGCTTCTGAACGGCCGCGTCAGCAGACCCAGCAAGCCTTCATCGTGCAGCGTTTGCACACCAATCGGCATCTCGTTCCACCGTTTGGTCTTCGAGCGCGAGCCGAACACGATGTCCCAGATCGACAGCGTGTTTGCATAGTTCGAGTCCGTATCCGCCCGGATCGCGTGATGATGCACCCAATGGATCGACGGTGTGACGATGATCTTCGACAGCGGCTTCTCCAGCCAGTCCGGCAGGTTGACGTTGGAATGATGGAACAGCGCCATCGACAGCACCATCGTCTCGAAGATCACCACCGACGCCAGCGGAATGTCCATCAGCCAGATCACAACTGCCCGCACCACCGCAGACAGCATCACCTCGCCGAAGTGAAACCGGAACGCCGAGCTTGCGTCGAGAAATTCATCAAGGTGATGCACCTCGTGGAACCGCCACAGAAACGGAATCTCGTGGTTGGCGCGGTGCCACCAGTAAATCCAGAAATCGAGGATCAGCAGGTCGATGACCAGTCCCTGCCAGCCGCTCCACCAGTCCGGTCGCCAGCCCAGCGCATGGGTCGACGCCAGTGCCGACAGCGGGATCACCACCAGCGGCGACAAACCGGCAGAGATCAACAGAAGGCTGGCGTTCTTCAAAACCCGCCAGGTCTTGTCCGCCAGTGTCCGAAGGCCGGCCGCTGCCAGGGGGCGCGCCTTGGGGAACAGCCGCTCGAGCACCATCATCGTCACGATGACAACGCCGAGGATCAGAACTTTGGTA
>JAWVYF010000135.1:0-7838 GCA_033722845.1 Anderseniella sp.
CCTTGCTCAACAGGCAACACGGTAAACGGGCGTGCTTACCGTTGCGTGAGGAAACGTGGTTAAGGTGGTCTTAAGGCCGCAGATGCTTGACGAAGCGGCCTTGTCGCGGGCAACTAGAGGAGCGCTTGCGTTATCAGATCAAGCGTCCATACCCACATCCAACAGCTTACCTGCGTTCGTATGCAGAGAGTGAGCAAGAGGTGACACGATGATCTCCCTTAAATTTCCTGACGGTTCCGTGCGCGAGTATGAAGCGGGCACGAGCGGTTTTGACGTGGCTGGCTCAATCGCCAAGTCGCTGCAGAAGAAGGCCGTGGCTGTCATGCTGGACGGCCAGTTGGCCGACCTCGCCGACCCGATCAATGAAGATGCCGATTTCCGGCTGATTACCCGCGACGATCCCGAGGCGCTGGAACTGATCCGGCACGATGCCGCGCACGTGATGGCTGAGGCCGTGCAGGAACTGTGGCCCGGCACGCAAGTCACCATCGGTCCGGTGATCGAGAACGGCTTCTTCTACGACTTCAAGCGCAATGAGCCTTTCACCACCGAAGACCTGCCGGTGATCGAGAAGAAGATGCGCGAGATCATCCAGCGCAACAAGCCGTTCACCAAGGAAGTGTGGAGCCGTGACAAGGCCAAGCAGGTGTTCCGCGACAAGGGCGAGGCCTACAAGGTCGAACTGATTGACGCGATCCCGGACGAGCAGGACGTGAAAATCTATCACCAGGGCGACTGGTTCGACCTTTGCCGGGGCCCGCACATGGCGTCGACCGGGCAGGTTGGCCCGGCTTTCAAGCTGATGAAGGTGGCTGGTGCCTATTGGCGCGGTGATGCCAATAACGAGATGCTGACTCGCATCTATGGCACCGCCTGGGCCAGCCAGGCCGATCTCGAAGGTTACCTCCACATGCTGGAGGAAGCCGAAAAGCGGGATCACCGCAAGCTGGGCCGCGAGATGGACCTGTTCCACTTCCAGGAAGAGGGACCTGGTGTTGTGTTCTGGCACGCCAAGGGGTGGCGGATGTTCCAGAATCTTGTCAACTACATGCGCCGGCGTCTTCAAGGCACCTATGAAGAGGTCAACGCGCCGCAAATCCTCGACAAGGCTTTGTGGGAAACCTCCGGCCACTGGGGCTGGTACAAGGAGAACATGTTCGTCACCGAGACGGAAGACGAGCGCGTGTTCGCCATCAAGCCGATGAACTGCCCCGGCCACGTGCAGATTTTCAAGCACGGCCTCAAGTCATACCGCGAATTGCCGATCCGTCTGGCCGAGTTCGGCAACGTGCACCGGTATGAGCCTTCAGGTGCGCTGCACGGGCTGATGCGCGTTCGCGGCTTCACCCAGGACGATGCCCACGTGTTCTGTACCGAGGAGCAGCTTCGCGGCGAATGCATGCGGATCAACGATCTGATCCTGTCGACCTATGCCGACTTCGGTTTCGATGAAATCACGGTGAAGCTGTCCACCCGTCCTGAAAAGCGCGTCGGATCAGACGAAGACTGGGATCTGGCTGAGCAGATCATGTCGGAAGTGCTGGCCGATATCGAGGCGCAGTCGGGCGGCAAGATCAAGACGGCGATCAACCCGGGCGAGGGCGCATTCTATGGCCCGAAGTTCGAGTACGTGCTGCGCGATGCCATTGGCCGCGACTGGCAGTGCGGCACCACGCAGGTGGATTTTGCGCTGCCTGAACGGTTCGGTGCGTTCTATATCGACAAGGACTCGGAGAAGAAGAAGCCGGTCATGGTGCACCGCGCAATCTGCGGGTCGATGGAGCGCTTCCTTGGCATCCTGATCGAGAACTATGCCGGGCACATGCCGTTGTGGTTTGCGCCGCTGCAGGTGGTTGTTGCCACCATCACCTCCGAGGCCGACGAGTATGCGGAGAAGGTGGCAAAGCACCTGCGAAAGGCCGGCCTTCAGGTCGAGACCGATCTGCGAAACGAGAAGATCAACTACAAGGTGCGCGAACATTCGCTGGCCAAGATCCCGGTCATTCTGGTGTGCGGCAAGCGCGAGGCGGAGGAGAACTCCGTCAACGTGCGCCGGCTTGGTTCACGCGACCAGTCGTCTATGACGCTGGACGAGGTGACCGCAGCGTTGGTGGACGAGGCAACGCCACCGGACGTCAAGCGGCGCAATGCGGAAGACTGAGTCCAGTCAACTCTTTACGCGGGTTCGTTGATTTCTTGATTCAGCTTCGTCCACGCCAGCCTTTTCGTTTGCATCAGAGGCGAACAGTTCGGCCAGTTCCTCTGCGTGGCGCTTTGCGCTCTCTGCCAGTTTCTGGTCATCAGACTGATGCGCGTAGTCGTCATGCAGCCGCTTGCGGTCGCGCTCGGCAAACGTCTTGATGGTGTGCGCAGCATCGGCCTTGCTCAAGCCTGTTTCGAGCAAGACCCGCCGGGACATCTCCAGTGCTGACAGGAACGTTTCGCGCATGATGTGTTCGACGCCCACATCCATCAGCCAGTGTACATGGCGGCGGTCGCGGGCACGGGCATATATTGGCAGGTCGGGGCACTTTGACCGTACCAGTTCGACGATGCGCAGCGAAACTTCCACGTCGGAGACGCAGACGACAAAAGCTCGGGCCTTGTCGATCTGGGCGGCCTCGAGAATGTCCGGACGGGAGGCGTCACCGAAATAGACCTTGCCGCCATACCGGCGCACGATCTCGATCTGGGTGGGGTCGCCGTCAAGCGCGGTGAACGGGATGCCGCGTGCCGCCAGCACGCGGGCTATGATCTGTCCGAAGCGGCCAAGCCCCGCAATGACAACGTGTCCGCCGTGATCGGGCATGTCGTCCGGCGCAAGCTGGCTGGCCGGGGCCTTTTTCATCCGGCTGGTCAGCCAGCTCTCTGCCAGCATCAGAAGCGGGGTCGCTACCATCGTTACCGTCACGACGATGTTGATGAACACCGCCTGGGAGTACTGGATAGCGCTGGCCGCAAGTGCGCCGGTTGTAAGAACGAAGGCGAACTCGCCGCCCTGTGCAAGCGCAACGGCAAAACGCCGGCTGGCGGTGTTGTCCAGGCCAAAGCGCCGGGCAATGAAGAACAGGATGATGCCCTTGAGAACGATCAACGCCGCGGCTGCCAGCATCACGGCACCGGGGTTGCTGACCAGCAAGTTGAGATTCAGGGACATGCCCACGGCAACGAAGAACAATCCCAGCAAGAGGGTTTCGAAGGGTTTGATGTCGGCCTCAATCTCATGCCGGTAGACCGACTCGGCCAGCAGTGCACCGGCAATGAACGCGCCCAGTGCGGGCGACAATCCTGCGCCCTTGAAAATGATCTCGATCACCACGATGAGCAGCAGGGCGAACGCGGTCATGGCTTCCGATACGCCGGTCTTGGCAATGAGGTGGAACACCCATCCGACGATGTAGCGTCCGGCAAGCACGACTGCGCACAGCGCCCCCAGCGCCTTGATTGCGCCCCACCAGGTCATGGTCTCGGTTGCATCGGAGTTGACGGCCAGGAGCCCGACAAAGGCGATCATCGGGATGGCGGCGATATCCTGAAACAGCAGAACCGCGAAGCCCAGCCGGCCATGACGGTGCTCGAGCTCGCCTTTCTCCTTGAGTACCTGCAGCACCATTGCGGTGGACGATAGAGACAGGGCCAGCCCGACAAACAGCGCCAGCCGCCAATCGTATCCGGCGGCCATGACGATTGCGAACAAGGCGACGGCCGTTACCAGAACCTGTGTGCCACCGGCACCGATGACTGCCTTGCGCATGGCCAGCAGTCTCTGGGGTTTGAGTTCCAGTCCGATCAGAAACAGAAGCAGCACCACGCCGAACTCGGCCACGTGCAACATCCGGTCTGCATCGGAGAAAATGCGCAAGCCAAATGGGCCTATCACCATGCCGGCAAACAGGTAGCCGAGCACGGCACCGATGCGGAAATGTTTGGCCAGCGGCGCAACCAGTCCGGCAGCTGCCAGAAGCACGGCAATTTGAACGAGGCTGATCTGGCCCACACCTTCTTCCTTTCACGGGTTTCTGCCATGGTTGCAAAAATGGTTCGCAGGGCCAATGGTCTTTCGTTGCAAGGAGGTGTCATGAGTCGATTTGATTGTGAAGACCCGGAGGTTGGCAATGCCGTGTCGTGTGATGCGGTTGAGCACATCATCGTGCCGCGCGCCCGTGACATTGGCGATTTTGAGGTGCGCCGGGCGCTGCCGTCGGCAAAGAAGCAGATGGTTGGACCGTTCATCTTCTTTGACCAGATGGGGCCTGCGCGAATGGGGGCAGGCCATGGCATTGATGTTCGTCCGCATCCGCATATCGGCCTGAGCACCGTGACCTGGCTGTTTGAAGGACAGATTTTTCATCGCGACAGCCTGGGTTCGTCCCTGCCGATCAACCCCGGCGCGGTCAACTGGATGCAGGCGGGGCGGGGCATAGTGCACTCCGAGCGCACCGGCGAAGAAGAGCGCGCAAGCGACAAGTCGCTGTTCGGCATCCAGTCGTGGGTGGCCTTGCCGAAGGACAAGGAAGAAGACGCGCCCGGCTTCTGGCATCATGGCGCAGACGAGTTGCCAGTCATTTCCGATGGCGGCGTGATGCTGCGGGTCATCGCGGGCACCATGTTCGGTGAAACATCGCCGGTGGAGACGGCCAGCGAGATGTTTTACGGCGAAGCCCTGTTGCACCCCGGCGCGTCAATGCCGCTGCCTGCAGTCCATGAAGAACGTGCGATCTATGTGGTGGCTGGCCAGATCCGCATTGCCGGTGACCTGTTCGAGGCCGGGCAGTTGCTGATCCTGCGCCCCGGTGATGCGATTACCATTATCGGCACAAAGATCGCCCGCATCATGGTGCTGGGCGGTGAGCCGATGGACGGCCCGCGCCACATCTGGTGGAACTTCGTGTCATCCTCGAAAGAGCGTATCGAGCAAGCCAAGGAAGAGTGGAAGTCGGGCAAGTTCGATATTGTGCCGGGCGATGCGGAAGAGTTCATACCACTGCCCGACCGGTGAGGTTCAGTCGAGCCCGCGTACCTCGGTGCGTTTGCCCGCCTCGATGATGATGGTCCGCTTGCGCTCACCATCCGACCAGACGTAACTGCCCGGTGCCAGCGTCAGCAGCTGCGGGCCGGTGCCCGTGGCGGTCCAGTTGCTTTGCCTGTCGGCAATGGTCCACGCGGTTGAAGCGGCGGTGTTGACCGAGGCAATGCCGGCCTGATGGTCCAGTTGAAGGGTGGTCAGCACGCCGGGCTTGATGGACACGTCGGTGCGGGTGATCGTGTTGCCCGGCTCGATTTCGCTTTCCAGCCGGTAGTTGCCGGCGCCAAGACGCATCAGCCCGCCGGGTACATCCGACGTCGCAACAAGCTGGCCTGCGGCAGGACCGCCAACGGCATAGACCTTGTGCACGGCGCGGGCAGGGGCGGGCAGAGGTTCCTTGGCAACGGTCGACAAGGTGCGAAGGCCGCCTACGTTGAACACAAAGGTAAAGCCCAGGTGCTGGCCTTTCGGCAATTCAATCTGCTTGATCAGCGAGACAGAGCCATAGCTGGCCTCAATGGTGTATCGGCCGGGCTCAAGGGCAAGGCTGGTAGCGGGCTGTTCATCGTCGAGCAGGCTGTTGCTGCCTGCAGCTGCAATGCCGCCATTGGCGAGAGCCCGGCTGACCTTCCAGCGGATGGGGCGGGTAATGAGACCGCCGTCTTCCGACAATCTGCCGGCAAGCTCGATACCTTCCTTGCCCGGGCTGGTGATCTCGATACGCAACTCGAACGGAATGTCGCTCGTGCGCGGTGCGATGGAACCGGTGATCAGCGCATCAGCATCGGTGCGCTGGGCCGCGTGCGGTGCAACGGTGAAGAGGCTGGCGGCAAGCAGTGTGCCTGTCAGTGACAGGGCCGCCCCTGTGAGAAGGCGGCCCCGGCAGTGCTCGCGCGCACGTGAGAGAGAGACGTGCATGCATTTATCCCTGTCAGACTTTCCGAATTACCCAACTCTAGATTGGCAACCGGTCTGAACTATCCCCCGACCTTTTCCCGGCCGGCATGAGAACCAAACCACAGCTGCCCGGGCGCATCAACGCGATACTTAATAGAAGGTTAACGCGCCCAGCCAATGTTTAGTAAACATCGAAAGACTCTGCTAAAAGGCGCAAGCAAACGAACCAACTCATGGAGCTCACATGCCGGTTGAATTGACTGAAGGATTGCCGCTTGAGGCGCTGAATGACCGGTCCGACCTGTTGCGGTTGCTGGAAACGCGGCGGTCGGCGTCGGCAAAGTCGATGAGCGGACCAGGGCCTTCGCGTGAGCAACTCGAGCGGTTGCTTGGCATTGCCAGCCGGGTGCCGGATCATGGCAAGCTGACGCCGTGGCGGTTCATCGTGTTCGAAGGTGAGTCGCTGGAGCGTGCGGGCGAGGTTCTGGTGCAACGGTATGCGCAGCTGCATCCCGGCCACGGTGAGGAAACGCTGGCCCAGCAGCGCCGCATGTTTTCTCGCGCGCCATGCGTGATTGCGGTCGTCAGCAGCACGGTTGCAGACCATCCCAAGATTCCGGAGTGGGAACAGGTGTTGTCAGCCGGTGCGGTGTGCCAGAACCTTTTGGTGGCAGCCACGGCAATGGGGCTGGGTGCGCAATGGATCACCGGCTGGTTTGCATTCGACAGGGTAGTGCTTTCAGCGTTTGGCCTGGCGGAAGGTGAGCGGATTGCGGGCTACATCTATATTGGCACTGCAGTGGAGGTGCAGGGTGATCGCCCGCGCCCGGTTCCTTCCAGCCTGACTACCCGGTTCTGAACCCGAGTGAGGACCTGATGGCTGAACCTGCCGGCATACTGTTCGACAAGGACGGCGTATTTGTAGACTTCGAAAAGACCTGGACGCCGGTGCTGAAGGCCATCGCGGCTGATCTGGCGCACGGCGACACAGGCCATGCGCATGAGCTGTTGCTGGTGGCCGGTTTCGACGCGGCAGCCGACAGGTTTCTGCCCGGCTCGGTCTGGGCGGCCGGTCATGCAGATGATCTGGTTGAAGCGTGGCTGCCGATGTTGAGTGGCAGCAGCCAGGCCCGGTTGTTTCAGGTGATGCAGGCCCACTGCCTTAAAGCGCAACCGCATCCGGTGCTTTCACCAGACGAGCAGCGCGAGGTGTTTCAAACACTGAAATCTGCCGGATTCAGGCTTGGTGTTGCCACCAACGATATGGCCGCATCAGCACATGCCACCGTTGCGCATTTCGGGCTGGCGGAGGTTTTTGACATGGTGCTGGGCTATGACAGCGTGGCAAACCCCAAACCTGCGGGAGATCCCGTTGTGGCGTTCGCGCGCGCAACCGGGCTGCAGCCGGAGCAGGTCATGATGGTGGGCGACAACACCCACGACATGCATTGCGGGCTGGCTGGCGGGGCAGGGCATCTGGTGGGGGTTTTGTCCGGCAACTCAACCCGGGCCGAGCTTTCAGGGCTCGCGCACCACATCATTGATGATATCTCGCATCTTCCACCTTTGGCCCTGCAGCTAGTCGAACATGGCGGGAAGGTCGAGCGTTGAGTTGACGCCCACGTTTTCGGCATGAGCATCGAGCCAGGCTCTCGCTGTTTCGCGGCCAATGTCGCGCAGATGCAGAAAGAACGGCCATTCCGTGTTGAGCTTTGATGAGGCAGACAGCGGCCCAAGCTGATCGCTGGCCTCAATGCGGTGCATCCGGGCATGGGTGTAGCCCTCTCCACTCAGCTTGCCGTCCTCGATCAGCCGGCTCACGAAATTTATTGCCCGCAGTTCTCGCAGCAGCGATGAATTGAAGGTGATTTCATTGAGCCGGTTGTCGATGTCGCGCGCAGTTCGTGGCAGCTCG
>JAWVYF010000136.1:0-7745 GCA_033722845.1 Anderseniella sp.
GACCTGCGGGATGGCAAAAATGCCAATCAGCGCTGCAATGATGTTGATGCCGCCGGTGAGAGCATCGTGAAAGATGAAGCGTTGTGCGCCCTGAATGTCGTCATAGCCGATCATCGACAACCACAAGCCGAGGCAGCCGGAGAGCAGGCCCTTCACGAACGAGTTGGAGTCGAGCGAGCCGATGACGGTGACGCCAAGAATGGCCATCCAGAACAGGTGCGATGGCCCGAAAGCAAGCGCCCATTTGGCCAGCACGGGCGTGAGGAAGATGAGCAGCAGCACGCCGATCACGCCGCCTACGCCTGAGGCAAGGAAAGACATGTGCAGCGCCTTGGCGCCCTGGCCGTTGCGAGCCATTTCATGTCCATCAAGTGCGGTAGCGATGTTGGCCGGTGCACCCGGAATTTTCAGCAAGATGGCACTGACAGCTCCGCCAGCGACCGTGGACGTGTAGGCCGCACCGAGCAGGATCAAGCCTTGCGTGGCGGGCAGGTGAAAGGTGAACGGGATGAGCAGCGCGACCGCCATTGTGGGCGACAGGCCCGGGGTGGCGCCGAGGATCAGTCCGCCGATGGTACCGCCCAACAGCAGCAGGAATGATACCGGCTCAAATACGCCACCAAAGTGATTGAGGAACTCCATTCACGGGCCCCGAGCGTTGTTTCTTTCCCAGGAACGTGCGGTCGCAATGCCGCTGCCGGTTACATCCGGCTTTCGTTCAATGAACAGACGCTAGCCGATGAAAACAAAAATGCAAACGTTTTCATTTTGTGACATCATGCGTAGATGGCACGGCGGAAAAATCGTATTGGCGCACCGGGAATTGTGGATGTGGCGGCACGGGCAGGGGTGTCCATTGCGACTGTTTCCAGGGCCTTCACCAGTCCGGACAAGGTACGCGGGCCGACCCGCAAGCGCATTGAAGAGGCTGCAAACGAACTGGGTTATATCCGCAATCTGGCAGCCGGCAGCCTGCACAACCGGTTTTCCGGTACCATCGGGCTGGTGGTTCCAACCATCGACAACGCCATCTTCTCGGAACTGATCGAGGCGTTTTCAGCGCAGCTTCTGAGCCATGACCGGATTATGCTGATAGCAGCGCATGGCTATGACCTGAAACTTGAAGTGGCGCTGATCCGCTCGCTTCTGGAGCGGCGAATTGACGGGCTGGCGCTGGTGGGCTTTGACCATGATCCGGTATCGCTGAACATGCTGGCGCAACGCAACGTGCCGGTGATCGAGGTGTGGAACCATCGCCAAGGCGCGCCATTGCCCTGCGTAGGGGCCGACAACAAGGCGGCGGCGGCGGCCATTACCGGCCATGTGGTAGCGCAAGGCCATCGTGACATTGCGCTGATGTTTCCGGACGTGCGATCGAACGACCGGGCCCGGGACCGGCTTGATGGCGTGATGGAGTGTCTGGGCGCAGCGGGTATCGAGGTGCCTGCCCATCGCAGGATCGAGTGCCCTTATGACGTAGGCGTGGCGCGCCGGTTGGTGGACAGCATGCTTGAGCGCTCGGACCGGCCCACGGCAGTGATCTGCGGCAATGACATCATTGCACATGGTGCCTACTTTGCATGCCAGGCAAGAGGGGTGGCGGTGCCGCGGGATCTGTCGATTGCCGGGATTGGGGACTTTGGATCATCGGCTCATCTCTATCCGGCGCTGACTACAGTGCGGATGCCGGCACGCCAGATCGGCACGGTGGCGGCAGATGCATTGATCGACCTCATCGAGACCGGCAAACCGCAGCGGACGCAGAGCCAGCTGATCGATTTTGAGCTGAAGGTACGCCAGTCGGTTGCCCGGCTTTAGCCCGGCGTAATGGCACCAATGACGGCGCCTGTCATCATGGTGGCAAGCGTGCCGGAAATTATGGAACGCGGGGCGAGCTTCAGGATGTCGTCGCGCCGGTCGGGACACAGCGCCACAAGACCTCCGGTCATGATGCCCAGCGAGCCGAAGTTGGCGAAGCCGCACAGGGCATATGTGAGGATCAATCGCGAACGCTGCGAGATAACGGTGTCGGAAAGGCCTGCGAGCTGAACATAAGCGAGCAGCTCGTTGAGGACGGTCTTGATGCCAATGAGCTGTCCGGCCTGCGCGGCTTCGCCCCATGGTATGCCCATCAGCAGGGCCAGCGGTGTCATCAGCCAGCCGAGTATGGCCTCGACGCTGAGGCGATATCCCATCGGTTCGGTGAGCGCGCCCAGGATCATGTTGACCAGTGCGACCAGTGCAAGCATGACCAGAAGCATGGCGGCGATGGAGACCACCAGCCGGAGGCCATCGGTCGTGCCGGATACAATCGCGTCCATGACGGAGCCGGTTTCGCGCGGTGGGGGCATGGCGGGCGAAGTGTCTTCTGACGGGGCGTCCTGCCACGGCACCATGAGGCGCGAGATCACCAGGGCGGCCGGCGCACTCATGATCGAGGCCAGCAGGATGTGGCCCGCAGCGCCCGGCAAAACCGGTTCGAGGAAGCTTGCATAAAGCGCCATCACGGTGCCAGCCACGGTTGCCATGCCGGTGGTCATGACGGCGAACAGGCCACCTTTGTCGAGCCGGGCAAGCCATGGCCGGATGAAGATGGGGGCTTCAACCATGCCGATGAAGATGTTGGCCGCAGAAGCTGTCCCAACAGGCCCGCTTACACCCATGGTGCGCTGTAGCCCCGCGGCCAGCAGCGCCACGATGCGTTGCAAGACGCCCCAGTGATACAGCAGCTTTGCCAGCACGCTCATTATGATCACCAGCGGCAGCGCCTGCAGCGCAAGCACAAACCCCTTCGACGGATCGGTGACGGTAAACGGCGCAGGCCCGCCGGCCAGGTAGCCGAACAGGAATTTCATGCCCTCACCGGTGGCTGTCTGCAGCGCAGAAACGGCTGCGGCAGCCCAGGTGAACACGATGGACAACTGCGGCAGCAGCGTGAACAGCCCGGCGATGACGAACTGTATCGCGATACCGGCAAGAGCGATGCGTACGGCGGCGGGAAGGCTGGTTGCCTTGCGGTCAGCGGACAGCGCCCACGCGATGATGGGCAAGATCAGCAGCCCGCACAGGCTTTGCAGCATCAGCGCCACGGCAATACCACGGCTGGCACGGTCAGTGAACCTGGCCTTGGGAATTGCGTGCGGCTGACATGACCTCGGCATTGGTGGTCTCGGCTTCGATGACCGAACAATGCTGGATGGCCGCTGCTGCGCGGATTGCCTCGCGACGCAGGACAGGCAGAACGCGATCCTGTATCACGTTGCGGGTGCGGCTGGACGGACCGATGATGCCGATGGAGAAGATGGCACCCAGCCGGTCGACCAGCACCGGTACGGCGCACGACAGCACGCCTTCTTCCATTTCGCCATCGCACAGGGCGTATCCATTGCGCCGGACATTCTCCAGTTCGCGGGCAATGGCTTCCTTTTCGACGATGGTACGCGAGTTGTAGGGCAGCGGATTGGTGTCGTTCATCGATGCCTGAAGGATGGGGTCGATGAAGGCAGCAATGGCCTTGGCCGAGGCACACGCGTGAACAGGTCGTTGGCCAAGGCCGGGATACACGAACGATACCGCCGGATCGGTTGGCGTTACGACGTGGATGAGCTCGACGCGGCCACCGCGATACCGCGCCAGGAACGCGGTCTCGGCAAGTGTGCGGACGGTCTTCTGCATCATCGGCGAGACGGCGTTGATGACGTGGGAGTCGGCCTTGCCGGTCAGCGCAATCTTCACGAACCGCATGCCGAGAACATAGCGGTTGCCCGGCTCGGCCTCTTCAACGAAGCCGCATTCCTGCAGCGTGGTGATGTTGCGGTAGATGCTGGTGCGCGGAAACCCGGTGATGTTTATCAGGTCCTGAACGCTTACAGGCCCACTGGCTGCAGAAATCGCTTCCAGCAGTTGAATCAGTCTTTCAAGCACGAGTCCCAGCTCCCGAATTCATGGCGCTACACGGTCCGCATAATGGAAAAGTGGTACATTAGACGTGCGAGTTGCGTCAATCTCGTTCCAGAAACGGCGGTAAGCAGGGAAAGTTAAGAGCATGGGTTGCGTGGCAATTCTTGTCTAAGCGGCGGCGTTCATTATTCGGGACTATTGTCCCGAAATCCGGACATGGTTTGCATGGTGAGTCACCGCTTTGCTGGTTGCCTGCGGTGCAAACAAAAACGGCCCCGCGCGAGGCAGGGCCGTTTCAGTCAGTGTGGTACCGCGATCAGAATACGACGACTGCGCGGATGGACTCGCCTTCGTGCATCAGGTCGAAGCCCTTGTTGATGTCTTCCAGCGCAAGGGTGTGGGTGATCATCGGGTCGATGTCGATCTTGCCGTCCATGTACCAGTCAACGATCTTCGGCACGTCGGTGCGGCCACGTGCGCCACCGAAGGCGGTGCCGCGCCAGGACCGGCCGGTGACCAGCTGGAACGGACGGGTGGAAATTTCCTGACCGGCACCGGCAACGCCGATGATGATCGATTCACCCCACCCCTTGTGTGCGCACTCGAGCGCCATGCGCATCAGCTTGACGTTGCCGACGCACTCGAACGAGTAGTCTGCGCCGCCGCCGGTGAGCTCAACCAGGTGGGCAACCAGGTCGCCATCCACCTTCGACGGGTTGACGAAGTGGGTCATGCCGAACTTGCGGCCCCACTCTTCCTTGCCATCGTTCAGGTCGACGCCGACGATCATGTTGGCGCCGGCAAGGCGTGCACCCTGGATCACGTTGAGGCCGATACCGCCGAGGCCAAACACCACGACATTGGAGCCAATTTCCACCTTGGCGGTGTTGATCACAGCGCCAATACCGGTCGTAACCCCGCAGCCGATATAGCAAATCTTGTCAAACGGGGCCTTGGGGTTGACCTTTGCAAGCGCGATTTCCGGCAGCACGGTGTGGTTGGCGAAGGTTGAACAGCCCATGTAGTGCAGGATCTTCTCACCCTTGTAGGAGAAGCGGCTGGTGCCATCCGGCATCAGGCCCTGGCCCTGGGTGGAACGGATTGCCTGGCACAGGTTGGTCTTCGGATTGAGGCAGTATTCGCATTCGCGGCACTCGGGAGTGTACAGCGGAATGACATGGTCACCGGGCTTGAGTGATGTTACGCCCGGGCCAACTTCCTGAACGACGCCTGCGCCTTCGTGGCCGAGAATGGCAGGGAATGCACCTTCCGGATCGGCACCGGAGCGGGTGAATTCATCGGTATGACAGATGCCGGTGGCCTTGATCTCAACGAGGACCTCGCCTTCCTTGGGTCCTTCAAGATCTACTTCGACCACTTCCAGCGGCTTGCCGGCTTCAAATGCGACCGCAGCCCTTGTCTTCATGGGTGTTCACTCCCTCTCGCTTGGGTTCTTTATGTTATGTCAAATCGCAAGAAACTCCATCATCGTGCACGCCGTTGCGACCCGCAAGAGGGATCGCAGTGGACCTGCAGGTGATGGGAAGGCCTCCTCTGACAGTTCCATTTTTGCGCCAATGTGACCGGAAAGCAAGAGCGCCCTTTGCGAGGACCTGGTTTGTTGTAGTGGTTTGCCAGATTCACGATGTGGTTGTGCGCCAAGAGAAGCGGATACAATCGCGCAATTCCTCGATTTCGGACAAAGTTGCCGGATGGCGGGCGTTACGCATTGCCCAGCAACAGCAACTTGGCGCATACTCAAAACAAAACGCCGGGAGGAAGCGGGGTTGCAATCAGGTGTGGAAAAGCAGCTGCCGGCCGGTGCCGGCCATGGCCGCGTCATTCGCTTTGCGCTGATGGCGGTGTTGGCGCTGGGCATCGGATTCGCTGCCTGGAAGATCAATCTGGCTACCGATACGCCTGCTCGCGACATTCAAACCGGCCGCTATGCTGCAGCGCTCGGCAAACTCCTGCCCAAGGCTGAAGCCGGTGATCCCTGGTCGCAGAACCAGGTTGGCAATCTTTACATGCTTGGGCTGGGCACAGAGGTCAACATGGAGGAGGCGCTCAGGTGGTACATGCGCGCGGCCCTCAACAACTGGGCGGATGCACAGATCAACGTGTCGCTGATGTATCGCTATGGACGCGGGGTGCCAAGTGACCTGGTTCGCTCGTGGGCATGGCTTCGTCACGCACGATCAAACGGCAAGGAAATTGCCGAGATCTACATGAGCTGGATGGCGGGCAGCCTGACGCTGACGCCATCGCAGATGCAGGTGGCGAAGGAGCGGTATTTCGAGCTGGAGTCGCTGCGCCCGGAAGGCTTCGAATAGGTGATGGTGTCAGGGGTACGCAGCCAGATCTTTCTGCAGGCCTGGATGCTGCTGGCCGGTCTTGCGCTGGTGGCCGGTTTCATTGCGCATGACCTGGGTTACTTTCAGCAAGTGCTGGATGCTGACGAGAGCCGTTTGTGCATTCTGATTGCAGGGCTGTTCCTGGCCGCAACAGCGCACGCGGCCTGGCACATTGTGCGGGTGACGCGCCAGATCAGGGCGGCTGCCGGATGGCTGGTGGCGGGCCGGGTGCCGGATGCATCTGCGGACTATCCAGAGCCGGACGAGACTGATTTCAGTACACCGGGGCAGTTCGTTCAGGACTTCGTTTCCGATGTACGAGCATCGCGCAGCGCTGCAAGCGAGCAGCCTCTCGTTCTGGAGATCTATGCCGACCGGTTGCGGGCGTCTGTTGATACCGGATGGTACCTTGTCGACATTCTGATCCGGCTTGGCCTGATCGGTACCATCATCGGTTTCATTCTCATACTGGGGTCGCTGTCTTCCGGGCCGGCCCCCACGCCCGAGAACATCCAGACCCTGCTGATCTCGATGAGCGGCGGCATGGGTACGGCGCTGTATACGACGCTCGCCGGGCTGGTGACTGCGATGGCGCTGGGAGCGCAGTACATGGTGCTGGGCCGGGGAACCGAGGAACTCATCGCGCTGCTGGTACGCATTCGCGACAGGGCAGGCGCGCCATGACGATCCAGCTTGGCGCAGCAGGCAGACGGGGCAATGGCCGGCAGGCAGCCGATGCATTCACTGACCTTCTGTTCAACACGCTGATCGGCTTCGTGTTCCTGTTCTTCATTGCTGTCATCTTCATCAGTCCGGCCAAGGACACCGGCAAGATTGTGCTGGATGCGCAGTACCTCATCATCGTGACGTGGCCGGATGGCAGCCAGGAGGATATCGACACATGGATCGAAGATCCCAACGGCAATGTGACCTGGTTCCGAAACCGGTCG
Source organism: Anderseniella sp. (assembly GCA_033722845.1). GTDB lineage: Bacteria > Pseudomonadota > Alphaproteobacteria > Rhizobiales > Aestuariivirgaceae > Anderseniella. The sequence goes on from JAWVYF010000136.1 coordinate 7,205, forward strand.
GCAGGACTTGTCCATCTGGATCGCGACGACCGCGGCATGCTGAACGATGTCATCGAGATGAACGGCGAGAAGATCGAGAATCCGCTGAACCAGGAAGTGGCAACAATTCGCGGGCAAGTGCCGGGCGAGTACATCGTCAACCTGCATTATTACGAAGAAGCCAAAGGCGGGCCTGTGCCGGTGACGGTGCGGGTGGCGAAGGTCAATCCGGTCTATACCGTGGCCTACAACGAAACCGTCGAGATGCGCCGCAAGGGCGAGGAGCGCACGGCACTTCGCTTCACCATCCGGCGCGATGGGTCGGTGGGGCGCATCAACCGGCTGGAAAAGAAGCTGGTGCAGTTCTAGCGAGAGGACAGAAGAGGTGAGCAGGCATGTTTGAACTGGGCGTTGGAGGCCTCATTGCAGCCTATGTACTGGTGGCGCTGGTGCTGGCGAGCCTGCATCTCTATTCGCGCTGGCACCCCGTCATCAAGGCAGGTGTGACCGCGCTTGCATGCCTGATGATGGTGGTCACTTACAAGTCGCTTCCGGGCCTGCA
>JAWVYF010000137.1:0-7732 GCA_033722845.1 Anderseniella sp.
GCCGAGTTCTACGCCCGCTCGCGCCAGCTGGCTTCAGCACTTGCCAGCCGCGGCATCGGCAAGGGCGACACCGTCTCGGTCATGCTGGCCAACACGCCGCCCATGCTTGAGTGTCACTACGGCGTGCCGATGACGGGGGCTGTCCTCAACACGCTCAACACCCGGCTCGATGCCGCCATCCTCGCCTTCACGCTCGACCACGCCGAGACGAAGGTCCTCATCGTCGACCGCGAGTTCTCCGCACTGATGAAGGACGCACTGTCGATGGCAAAGCACTCGAAGCCCATCGTCATCGATTACGACGACCCCGAGTTCGCCCAGGACGGGCCGCTGATCGGCGAGGTGGAGTACGAAGCCTTCATCGCGGACGGCGATCCGGACTATGCCTGGAAGAAGCCCGACGACGAGTGGGACGCCATCTCGCTCAACTACACCTCTGGCACCACCGGCAACCCGAAGGGCGTTGTCTACCATCACCGCGGCGCCTACCTGCTGGGCCAGGGCAACGTCCTCACCGGCGGCATGCAGAAGCACTCGGTCTATCTCTGGACGCTGCCCATGTTCCACTGCAACGGCTGGTGCTTCCCGTGGACCATGTCAGTGATCGGCGGCACCCATGTCTGCCTTCGCCAGGTCCGCACCAAGCCGATCTGGGACGCATTGGCCGACCACAAGGTGACCCACCTGTGCGGCGCGCCCATCGTCATGTCGACCATCCTTGGCGCGCCCGAAGAAGAGAAGCGCGAGCTCGATCACACCGTCCAGTTCTTCACCGCCGCCGCCCCGCCACCGGAGGCAACGCTTGCCGCCATGGCCGATGCCGGCTTCAACGTTACCCACCTCTACGGCCTGACCGAGAGCTATGGCCCGGCCGTCGTGAACGACTGGAACGCCGAGTGGGACGAGCTGCCGTCAGCCCAGCGCGCCGCGAAGAAAGCGCGCCAGGGCGTGCCCTATGTGGCCCTTGATGACCTGACCGTGATGGACCCCGAAACCATGACCCGCGTCGAGGCCAATGGCGAGCAGATGGGCGAGGTCATGATGCGTGGCAACATCATCATGAAGGGCTACCTCAAGAACGAGAAAGCATCTGACGAAGCCTTCGCCGGCGGCTGGTTCCACACCGGCGACCTGGGCGTTCTACACGCAGACGGATATATCCAGCTGAAGGACCGTTCGAAGGACATCATCATTTCTGGCGGCGAAAACATCTCGTCGATTGAAGTTGAGGATACCCTCTACAAGCACCCCGCGGTGGCCGCCGTCGCCGTGGTCGCCAAGCCCGACGATAAATGGGGCGAGACGCCGTGCGCCTTCATCGAATTGAAGGCCGGCCAGTCACCGTCAGAACAGGACATCATCGACTACTGCCGCGAGAACATGGCCCGCTACAAGGTGCCCCGCACCGTCGTCTTTACCGAGCTGCCAAAGACGTCGACCGGCAAGATCCAGAAGTTCAAGCTGCGCGACATGGCGAAGGAAGCGTGAGCTCTGGCTGATGAATTCGGATCGCGGCAGGTGATTTATAAACACCTGCCGTAATTTTTCTTAAGCCGCTTTTACTGGCGTTTTTAGGCAGCACAAGGCATTAAGGGTTCCACAACGGGTTCCACCCACTCAACCGCCGTCCCGGGTACCGGTAACCGCCCTCACCTGCTCTGCCCAGGCATTGAGTATCCGCCTCTTCTCATCCATCTCCGCCGCCAGCTGATAGATGCCGCGCACCCCAGCGGAAGTGCCTGAACGCACGTTGAGCACCCGGTCCAGAAGCTCCGGTGCCGCCCCTGCCCGCGCCATGCCAACCGCCGCGGTACGCCGCAAGTCACGCAGCTGCCAGCCCTCCACACCAGACAACCTTATTGCCTTCGCCACCGCGTTCGACCAGCCGGTCACCGGCTTTGGCGAGCGAGGCCCCGATGGGAACACCAGTCCGCTTTTCGATCGCGGCAGCACCGCCAGCAACTCCAGCGCAAAATCAGATAACGGCAACTCATGGTTGCGTCCACCATGGGCCCGCGCCCCCGGTGGCGTCCATACTCTCGAAGTGAACTGGATGTCGTCCAGACGCATCGAGGCAATGTCCGAACGCGGTTGCCCGGTCAGCAGCAACAGCTTGAACAATGGTCCGAACGGCCAACCCATTTCAGTCCACGCGCTCCACAGTCTTGCGATCTCGTCTTCACTCAACAGCCGTTCGCGCGTTGCCTCCTTGTGCGGTGCCGCGACCCCGCGTGCCGGGTTGGCATCGACCAGGTCAGCATCTTGCGCCCAGGCGAACATCTTGCGGACCAGGGCCAGCAACCGGTTCGCCATCACGCCTGTCCCGCGCGCCGCCACAGCCTCCACCAGCTCGATCACGTCGCGCCGCCGGATCGTGTCTGCCGACCGCTTGCCCCATGCCGGCAACACCTCGCGCCGGATCATGCCGGCGTCTGCAGCCCATGTCTTCTTGTTGCGTTTTGCATGCCGCTCCAGATAGGCGTCAGCCAACCGCTGAACCGTGACCGGCCCGCCCGTCACCACCGCACGTTCACGCGCCGGGTCCTTGCCCGCCGCCACTTGCGCCATCGCCTGCTCGGCTGCCTGCCGGGCAAGCTTCAACGGCAATGCTGGCCACTCGCCCAAGGCCAGCCTCCGGCGCACGCCGCCGCTGCGATACATGATCTGCCAGGTGCGCTTGCCGCTGCTGGTCAACCGCAAGCCGAAACCCGGCTGCGCCTTGTCCCAGTAATCAACGCGGCCTTGGCCCGGCGGCTCCAGCCGCCCCACGCCCGCTTCCGACAACTTGATGACCGGCATTGCTTGCCCACCATATCCAGACATCACCGTCCTGCACGACACTTATACCGCCGCAAACGGTGATTCACGCCAGTGCGCAGTCACACCCGCTCACGAAACCTGTGATCGCCCATGTGCAGTTTCTCACACGACCCATCTCAAACCGGCGAACTGACTGGAGTTTTTCATTCGCGATCGTGTGTACCGGCTTGATTGGATTTTCACCGTCGCAAGGGCGATCTTTTCATCAACACCGGCGCACCGGACGCACAACACAAACCGGACGGCCGATGCCTGAAACAAGAAAACAAAAAAGGACCAAGAACCATGAAGAAGATCGCCATTGCCCTTACCGCCCTCAGCCTGCTCACCGCTCCGGCGCTGGCCGATACGATCCATACCGACGGCCCCACCAATCCATCCAAATCTCAGACGCAGTCCGTCAGCATCACCACCACCTCTTCCGAATTTGCCGCAACCGTGACCCCGGCTGGCGAGGTTTCGGCCCCGGCCGCAAGCGGAAAGGCATACTACTTCGGCTCGCCGATCTCCGGCGGGCGCTGAGCCCGATAGCGGCCTGCCGGCAGGCAAACCTCCTCGTGTTGCCCTCTGCCAAAGCCCTGCCGGCAGGATTCAGCTGAAAGCGGCCCCGCCCCCCTCTGCGGGGCCGTTTTCATTTTATCTAATTGAAATCAAAAACTAAAAATGGCCTGAAAGGTATCCCCTGCAAGCCCTTCGTGAGATCTGCCTCTGAAAAACAGACCCGGGATCAATCCCCGGCACAAATCACCGCGTGCCGGAGGCTGCTCCAACACCGGCTGATTGCACCCAGGTTGCCTTCCCGGCAGATTGCATCTCACTCGACATTGGATCACCTCCTTTCGATTGTTGAACCTTGAGAATTCAAAGGCTACCAGCACGCACCTGTTCGTCAAATGAATTAACCGACAGACACCCCAACCCCGCTACCGGACAAAGCAAAACCGCCCGGACATATGTCCAGGCGGCTCGAAAAACCTCGCACTTTCAGCATTTCAGGCTCTTTCAGGCCTGCTCGCCGCTCAGTGGGCGCTCAACTGCTGCTCGATGCGCTTCATCTCGTCCTTCAACTGGAGTTTTCGTCGCTTGAGCCTCGAAATTTCCACCGTGTCCACCGACGGATGCTGCAAGGCGTCATTGATCTGGGTTTCGAGGGATTGATGCTTGGCATTCAACTCTTCCAGATGCGACTGAAGTGACATATTCATCCTCCTTGCGTTGTGGAACATTCAAACCCTGAAAGTGTGACATGGAACACTGAGCCTGTCGATGCAAAGCGACATCAACTTTCGGTCCGTTGGCTGAACGGACAAATCATTGCTTGCAAATTGGGCAGACAAACCGGAGAATCCTGCCACTGCTGCAGCGCGAGGGAGGCCGGCGGCCAGGCATGAACACCACTGCAAAACGCGATGAACTGATGGCGTTGCTCAACGCCCTGAAGCAGCGTCACCGCGACCTCGACATAGCCATCGATTCGCTGGAACAGTCCGGCACCAGCGACCAGTTGCAGTTGCGCCGTCTGAAAAAGGAAAAACTGGCCCTCAAGGACCGTATTTCCCGCATCGAAGACCAGATTTTGCCCGACATCATCGCCTGACCGGTCGCTGCCGCATTGCCATTGCGCAAGGGCCGACTTTGCATATAATCGCGCGCTTTCCTGAAACCCGCGAAACCGCACGGGATAACATCATGGCAGGCACATCAGCCAAAGACGTCGCCATCATCATGGGCAGCCAGTCCGACTGGCCCACCATGAAACACGCCGCTGACACCCTCGATGAACTGGGCGTGTCACACGATGCGCTGATCGTCTCCGCCCACCGCACGCCCGACCGGTTGTACCAGTTTGCCAAGGGCGCAAAGGCCGCCGGTTACAAGATCATCATTGCAGGAGCAGGCGGTGCCGCGCATCTGCCCGGCATGGCCGCTGCCATGACGCCACTGCCAGTGTTTGGCGTGCCGGTCGAAAGCAAGGCGCTTTCAGGTGTGGACTCGCTACATTCTATCGTCCAGATGCCGGGTGGCGTTCCAGTGGGCACGCTGGCCATCGGCAAGCCGGGAGCCATAAACGCAGCAATTCTGGCCGCATCCGTGCTGGCCCTTAACGACAAGACCATAGAGAAGCGTCTCGATACTTTCCGCGCCGAGCGTACCGCCGCCGTTGCTGAAAGGCCGGTAAACGAATGACCCGGGCGCGCACCCTGCCCCTGCCGCGCGGCGCCACCATAGGCATCATGGGTGGCGGCCAGCTTGGCCGCATGCTGGCCATGGCAGCAGCCCGTCTGGGATTTCGCACCCACATCTTTGCACCCGCTGGCGACAACCCGGCCTTTGCCGTTGCGCACGAGAATACCGAAGCGGCATTTGATGACGAAGCTGCACTCAAGGCGTTCGCTGCCGCCTGCGATGTCATCACCTATGAATGGGAAAACGTACCGGTCAAGGCATGCGACCTGATAGAGCAGACCTGCCCGGTCCGGCCAAAGCCGGACGTCCTTCGCATCAGCCAGGACCGCATTGCCGAAAAAAGCTTCATTTCAGGCCTGCGCATCCCGGTGCCCGACTTCCACCCAGCCGCCTCGGTTGAAGAGCTCGCGGAAGCGATCTCCCACATCGGCCGCCCGGCCGTACTGAAAACCCGCCGTTTCGGCTATGATGGCAAGGGCCAGGCCCGTATCAAGGACGGAACGGATCCTGGCGAGGCTTTCGCCGAAATCGGCCGCCAACCCGCCATCCTTGAAGCCTTCGTACCGTTTGAACGCGAAGTCTCGGTGATTGCGGCCCGCGACCCGTCCGGCGCCGTCACCTGCTTCGATATGGCTGAAAACGTTCATGAAAACGGCATTCTCAGATCGTCCACCGTACCGGCAAACCTGAAATCGCGCACCGCCACGCAGGCCCGGGAGATCGCTGGCACGCTGCTCGAGGCCCACGACTATGTCGGCGTCATCGGCGTGGAAATGTTTGTGTCTGTAAAGGGCGGCACCGAGACCCTGATGGTCAACGAGATTGCGCCGCGGGTGCACAATTCCGGCCACTGGACCGAGGCTGCCTGTCACGTCTCGCAGTTTGAGCAGCACATCCGCGCCATCGCCGGCTGGCCGCTGGGCGACACCCGGCGGCACAGTGATTGCGTCATGGAAAACCTGCTCGGCGACGAGATCGAAGCCTCCCGTGACCTGACCGGCCTGCCCGGTGCCGTGGTGCACGATTATGGCAAGGCCGAGGTCCGGCAGGGCCGCAAGATGGGCCACGTCACCCGCCTCAAACTGCGCAATTAGCGGCAGTTTTTGCGTGCCGCCCGCACCTTCCCCCCTCGACAAGCCCCCATCGATCTGCTAGTGAATCAGCCAATCGGGACAGGCTTCGCTTGTCCTGCTGGATGTTTATGTCCTGCCAGACGCCCTCTTTCAGTCAGGCAAGACCGTTTCAGCCAGCCGAAATCCACGTTTTGAACCGAAAACAAGGTGATTGACCTGTGCATGTAGTTGTACGTGACAACAATGTCGACCAGGCGCTCAAGGCGCTGAAGAAGAAGATGCAGCGTGAAGGCATCTTCCGCGAAATGAAGCTGCGCGGCCACTTCGAAAAGCCGTCTGAGAAGAAGGCGCGCGAAAAGGCTGAAGCCATCCGCCGTGCCCGCAAGCTGGCCCGCAAGCGCATGCAGCGCGAAGGCCTGCTGGTCGCCGGCCGCCGCGGCAAGTAAGTTTCTTCACCCGTCAGGGTCGTTCCGAGCCCGCTGACCATTGCCGGTCACGCGGGCTTTTGGCGTTTGAAACAAGGCCTGCCCCTCTTTTTCAGCAACGGACGCAGGGCCGGATTGCACACACCCTAGAAAACATCCTTGGGCTTGGCCCCGGCGCTCCATTCGCCGGGATCTGCCAACCCGACTGACGACCAGGCCTCCTGCAGGACCCGGGACTCTGCGCAGGTGGTTCGCGGAAAACCATCGAGTATGTCGAGCCACGGCATTTTGCTTTCGATACCGCCATGCACGGCCGGTGCGAATTTCTCCGGGTTGTCGAGACAAGGGGTAAAGATCACCATATAGGCTGCCGGATTCGGCCGGATCAGCCGGTAGATCAGGCTCGACCCACACCTTGCACAAAAGCCCCTTTCCGCAATCGGTGAGGAGGCAAAGAACTTCGGTTCATCGGCTGGAAACGTCACGCCTGCGGCCGGAAACGCAGTCCAAGTGCTCATCGCCGACCCCGTGAACTTCTGACAAATCCGGCAGTGGCAGTAACCGGTGCTGATCGGCGGCGAGCCAATCTCGATCTGCACGGCACCACACAGACAGCTCCCCTTGATCATATTCCCGGCAAGCGCGGCTTCATCGAAATCGAAAAGTCCGCCGCCGCCACTCTTGGACTTTCCGGTCTTGAACACATGAATTGGCTCGTCGCCATCCTTGAGCTTCCGGAACCCGTCGTCTTCCAACGCGATTTCGATCTTGCCGCGCACCTGGGCCATCACTTCGGCCGAGACTGCAATGCCACCGGGATCCGCCATGGCCTGTAGTCTCGCGGCAATATTGACGCCGTCCCCCAAAAGATCGCTTCCGTGCATGACGACATCACCGACGGACACGCCTACGCGCAGGCGCAACGTGCTTTCCCGCTCAGATTTGTGAGCGTCGATTGCCAACGCTTTCTGAATACCAATTGCGCAATTGACAGCTTCCACCGTGCTTGAGAACTCGGCGAGTATACTGTCGCCCAACCACTTGAAAATCCGGCCGCGATGAGCCTCAACCTGAACCCTGACGATCTGCTCCAGCAGCCGATCAAGCGCCGCGATCGTGCCCGTCTCATCCCTCGACACAAGTCCCGCAAAGCCGACAACATCGGCTGCCAGGATTGCCGCAAGTTTTCGCTCCATCGCGATTTTCCCTCCGTACCCGGCAAGACTA
>JAWVYF010000138.1:0-7685 GCA_033722845.1 Anderseniella sp.
CGCGCAGCTCCCACGTGCCCATGCCGAGTGCCGGAATTGTTGCGCCTTGTACGGTCACTGTTTTCATATCGATTCACCCCACTGTTTTGATAGGCTTGTCTACCATGAATACAAGCACGCCCAACAGGTTGCCCTGGCCACCGATGATCTTCGCCACCTGCGTTGTCGCAGGGCTGGCCGCAGACTGGATCATGCCCCTGGCGCTGCCGCCTGTCCTGTTCTGGCCGGGCGTTGCATTGCTGGCCGGTGGCTTGTGCCTGGATCTGTGGGCCATGTGGACCATGTTTTCCGCGCGCACCAACATCCTGCCGCACCGTGCAGCCGACCGGCTGGTCACGCATGGTCCGTTTGCCCTGACCCGCAACCCGATCTATGTCGGCAACACCATCGCCATGCTGGGGCTGGCACTGGTCTTGCGCAATGGCTGGATGATTGCTGCGGCTCTGCTTGCGGCTGCCCTCACCCACAACCTCGCCGTGGTCCGCGAGGAAGCCCATCTCAAGGCAAAGTTCGGCAAGGCCTGGGATGACTATGCAGCGCAGGTGAAGCGCTGGTGGATCGTGTAGCTACATCAGCCACACGGCGGCGAGCCCGAGGAACGCGAAGAAACCCACGACATCGGTCACAGTCGTCACGAACACACCCGATGCAATGGCCGGATCGATCTCGAAATGATCAAGTGCCAGCGGGATGAGAATGCCGGCAAGTGCGGCTGCCAGCATGTTGATGACCATCGCTGCCCCGATCACCATTCCCAACTGATCGGATCCGAACCACCACCAGGCGAACAGGCCCATGATGATGGCAAAGGCAATGCCATTGAGAATGCCGACCGTGCTTTCGCGCCAGATGACGCGCATCGCGTTGACCGCTGACAGGTTTCTCTGCGCCAGCGCGCGCACTGCTACCGTCATGGTCTGGGTGCCGGCATTGCCGCCCATGGAGGCCACAATCGGCATCAGAATGGCCAGCGCCACCATCTGTTCGATGGTTGCATCAAACAGCGAGATTACCCACGAAGCCAGTACCGCAGTGGCCAGGTTGACCACCAGCCAGCCAAACCGCGATTGCGCAATGGAGAGGACCGTGTCGGTGATTTCTTCGTCGCCCACACCACCAAGACGCAGGATATCTTCGCTGGCTTCTTCCTGGATCACGTTGACGATGTCATCGATGGTGATCGAGCCGACCAGCCGGTTGTTGGCGTCCACCACGGCAGCAGAGCCCAGGTGATACTGCTCGAACTTGTAGGCCACGTCTTCCTGCCCGTCCGTTACCTTGAAGACCACCTCGTGCTCGCGCATGATTTCCGAAATCTGCTGTGAACGCGGGTGGCGCAGAACAAGGCCCACCGGCACGAACCCGACCGTGTGAAAGGCGGGGTCTACTACATAGATCTCGATGAAATCCTCGGGCAGTTCCTCCTCGTTGCGCATGTAGTCGATGGTCTGGCCCACCGACCAGAACGCCGGCACCGCGACAAAAGTCGTCTGCATCAGGCGGCCGGCCGAGTATTCCGGATACTCCAGACCCCGCGCCAGCGCGGTACGGTCCGACTTTGGCACCTTGGAGAGGATCTCCTGCTGATCCTCCTCATCCATGTCCTCAATCAGGTAAAGCGCGTCGTCGGTATCGAGCTTGCGCACAGCCGATGAAATGAACTGGTTGGGCAACGCCTCCATCAGTTCATCACGGACCGCCTCGTCGAGCTCCGGCAGCGCCTCCACGTCGAACGTGCGGCCCAGCTTCAGGATGAACTGTATGCGATCGTCGGACGGCAGAAACTCGATCAGGTCGGCAACGTCAGCCTCGTGCAGGTCGCGCACGAGCCGGCGCAGTTCGCGTGGCTCTTCCTGCTCAAGTGCATCAGCAACAGCGCGCACGAAGTCGGCACGAAGCGCACCGTCTTCGTCGTGAATCTCCTCGAATTCGAGTACGTCCGCCATTGTCCCTCGGCAACCAATGCCACCAACCAGGTCATAACACGCTAATCTTACGTCACCACAACGGATTCGCTGGTATCGTGAAAAGCTGTCAGCAGGAAAGCGGGTTCTTATGGAGAGCCCATGCAGGGGCGGATGGTGCGGCCGAGAAGACTCGAACTTCCACGGGAGTTACCCCACAGCGACCTCAACGCTGCGCGTCTACCAATTCCGCCACGGCCGCAAATGTCCATAAGCTTCGGTAGGAACGAGAGCAGCGTGTATCAGCGCGTCCCGCGCAAATCAAGCCCTCACAACCGGTATCTTGGCTGATTGCGCACAACCGCCTAAACACTCACCCATGACCATGTCACGAGACAGCGTTTCCACCCGCCGGGACCGGCTCCATTCGCATCAGCCGGTCGAATGGCAGGTCGCACCGGGCCTTGTCGATTATGCGCAGGCCGTTGCGTTCATGGAGTCACGTGCCGCTGCCATTGCCGCCGGCGAGGCGGCTGAACTCGTCTGGCTGGTGGAGCACCCTGCCCTGTATACCGCCGGCACCTCGGCAGATGTGAAAGACCTGGTCGCGCCGGACAGGTTTCCGGTGTTCCAGACGGGCCGCGGCGGCCAGTACACCTATCATGGTCCCGGCCAGCGCGTCGCCTACGTGATGCTCGACCTGACCCGCCGCGGACAGGACGTGCGCGCGTTCGTTGCAGGCCTGGAAGACTGGCTCATCGCCACACTGGACCGGTTCAACGTGAAAGGCGAACGGCGCGAGGACCGGGTTGGCGTTTGGGTGCGCAGGCCTGAAAAGGCCGCTGGTGCGGAAGACAAGATTGCCGCCATCGGCATCCGGGTGCGCAAATGGGTGACGTTCCACGGCATCAGCCTCAACGTCGAGCCGGAGCTTGAGCATTTCTCCGGCATCGTGCCGTGCGGCGTCACGCAACACGGCGTGACAAGCCTCGTTGACCTTGGACTGCCGGTCTCCATGCATGATGCAGACCTGGCGCTCAAAGCCTCGTTCCAGGACATCTTCGGGCCGGTAGCCTGAGCGCGCGGCTAATCGAATTCCATGATGATGGCATCCACCGCCAGGTTGGCCCCCGGCTCGGCATGGACCTTCGACACCGTTGCGTCGCGCTCGGCGCGCAGGATGTTTTCCATCTTCATGGCCTCGACCACAGCCAGCTTCTCGCCGGCCTTCACTTCCTGGCCCTCCGCCACGTCGATCGACACGACAAGCCCCGGCATCGGGCACAGCAGCTGCTTGGAGGTGTCCGGCGGCAGCTTGACCGGCATCAGCTTGGCAAGCTCCGCCTCGCGCTCATTGTAGACGGTCGCATCCGCCTCGCATCCCGCGTGTGTCAGGCGGAAACCGTTCATGATGGCGCGCACCTGCACCGCAACCGCACGGCCATTGATGCGGCCCCGCCACACCGGTTCACCCGGTGACCAGCCGCTTTCAACCACGGCCTCGCGGCCATCCACAACGGCCTTGAACAGGCGGCCCTCGCAGCCTTGCATCTCGGCGCCAATCCATTCATCGCCCAGCCTGACCACCCGGTTGACCCCGAACTTCACCGGACGGCCACCCATCTGCCCCGAAATCTCGCGCTTGCGCATGTTCAACAGGTGATCACACACCACCGCGACGGTCGCCATGGCATGACGCGCATCGCCAGACAGGTCCGCCCCGTTGAACCCTTCCGGAAACTCGTCCGCGATGAAGCTGGTCGACAGCTCGCCAGACTTCCAGCGCGGATGTTCCATGATGGCAGCAACGAACGGAATGTTGTGCTGGATGCCATCGACGTAGAACTCGTCCAGCGCCTTCGACATGGCCGAAATCGCCGTCGCCCGGTCGGGCGCATGGGTGCACAGCTTGGCGATCATCGGATCATAATAGATCGAGATCTCGCCGCCCTCATAGACGCCCGTATCATTGCGCACCGTCACGCCGGTTTCTTCGTTGTAGCTTTCCGCCGGCGGGCGATACTTCGTCAGCCGCCCCGTCGATGGCAGGAAGTTCCGGTACGGGTCTTCTGCATAGACCCGGCTTTCGATTGCCCAACCGTTGAGCTTCACGTCATCCTGCGCGATCGACAGCTTCTCGCCATAGGCAGAGCGGATCATGTGCTCCACCAGGTCAATGCCGGTGATGAGCTCCGTTACCGGGTGTTCCACCTGAAGCCGGGTGTTCATCTCCAGGAAGTAGAACGACTTGTCCTGCCCTGCCACAAACTCCACCGTGCCGGCGGTGTCGTAGTCCACAGCCTTGGCAAGGGCGACCGCCTGCGCGCCCATCTCGGCGCGGGTCTTTTCATCCAGCAGCGGCGACGGCGCTTCCTCGATAACTTTCTGGTTGCGGCGCTGGATCGAGCATTCGCGCTCGCCGAGGTGGATGACATTGCCGTGCTTGTCTCCCAACACCTGAATTTCGATGTGACGCGGGTTGACGATGAACTTCTCGATGAACACACGATCATCACCGAACGACGATTTCGCCTCGGACTTGGCCGAATTGAACCCCTCCTCAACTTCCGATGCAGAGTGCGCAATGCGCATGCCCTTGCCGCCGCCGCCAGCCGATGCCTTGATCATCACCGGATAGCCGATCTCGTCGGCAATCTTCACTGCTTCCTTCGAGTCACCGATCTCGCCCAGATAGCCCGGAACGGTGTTCACCTTCGCGTCGTTGGCGAACTTCTTTGACTCGATCTTGTCGCCCATCGCCTCGATGGCGCGCGGGTTGGGGCCAATGAAGGTGATGCCAGCCTCTTTCAGGGCGTGGGCAAACTTTGCGTTCTCCGACAGAAAGCCATAACCCGGGTGCACGGCTTCCGCGCCGGTCTGCTTGCAGGCGTCGATGATCTTGTCGATCACGAGATAGCTTTCAGAGGCAGCAGGCGGACCAATGTGCACCGCCTCGTCGGCCATCTCCACATGAAGCGCGCGCGCATCTGCGTCCGAATAAACCGCGACGGTCTTGATGCCCATGCGCCGCGCCGTCTTGATGACACGGCAGGCAATTTCCCCACGGTTGGCAATCAGAATCTTCTTGAACATGCACGCCCCTGCAATATCAGCATCACATTACTTGAATTGGAAGGTGTTCTAGCCGCCAAACCACGCTCATGTGAATAGGCAAATAGTTAGCGGTAGCCAACAATCCGGCGGCATGTGCATTGCTCGGCAACCACGGCCTTGCACATTGCAGATATTGATTTCTGCACCGGGCAGGCGCACAAGGCACAACATAAGGTCTTGGAGCGCACAGGCGGCGCCTTACAATGCAATTCGAACGGATCGGCTACGTTGCCGGTGTGCTGATGATGGTCACAGCCTTCTTCACGGTTGCCCCGATGACAGTGGATATCGTCAGCGGCAACAAGGACTGGCAGTCCTTTGCCCATGCGCTCGGTATCATCGGCATTCTTGCAGGCCTGCTTATTCTCGTCACGCGCGACCACTGGAAAAAAGATACACTCACCCTGAGGGAAGCATTCATTACAACTTCTTTCAGCTGGCTGGTCGTGCCCCTGGCTGGTTGCCTGCCATTCTACTTCATGGCCGACAGGCTGCCCTTCGTGGATGCCTGGTTCGAGGCGGTTTCAGGCATGACCACAACCGGCGCAACCGTGCTGACCAACCTTGATCACGAACCACCCGGCATCCTGTTGTGGCGCTCGCTGCTGCAATGGATCGGCGGCGTCGGCATCATCCTGATGGCCATGCTGATCTTGCCGTTCCTGCGGGTAGGAGGCATGCAAATCTTCCGCACTGAAAGTTCCGACCGTTCTGAAAAAGTGCTCACAAGAGAAGCCGAGTTGATACCCCGTATCGCCATCACCTTCGTGGTGCTGACACTCGTGTGCATGATGGCCTACTTCAGCGCCGGCATGACCATGTTCGATGCGCTCAACCACGCCCTGACCACCATCTCCACCGGCGGGTTTTCTACTCACGACAGTTCACTGGGCCATTACGAACAGCCTGCCGTACACTGGGTTGCTACCATCTTCATGTTCGCCGGCAGCCTGCCCATCATCCTGTACATCAAGTCATGGCAGCATCGCGGACTGGACATATTTCGCGATGTGCAAGTGCGTGGCTTTATCAAGATCAGCCTGTTTGCCGTTTTAGTGGTAACCGCTTACCTCGTCGCCACGGGCACCTACGGTCTGACTGATGCCATCCGCATCAGCGCAGTGAATGTCATGTCGATTGTATCGACGACCGGCTACGCGCTGGGCGACTTCACCGCATGGGGCCACGGTGCCAGTGGTATCTTTCTGGTTCTGATGTTCCTGGGTGGTTGCACCGGGTCTACCGCTGGCGCCATAAAGACCTATAGGCTCCAGGCTATGGCTCTGATTACGCAGCGCTATATCGACCAGTTGTTCTCGCCCAACCGGGTCATCAATCTGCGCTATGGCAATCGCCAACTTGACCAGGAGATCATCCTGTCAATTCTGGCCTTCCTGACGGCGTTCGCAGGCTCGGTCATCCTTGTGACGGTGACACTCACGTTGTTCAACCTCGACCCGCTGACCGCTTTTTCAGCCGCTGTCACATCGCTCACCAATGTCGGGCCAGGGCTGGGCAGCACCATCGGCCCGGCCGGCAACTTCGCAAGCCTGCCTGAAGGCGCAAAGCTGGTCCTGATCTTTGCCATGATCCTCGGGCGGCTTGAGTTCTTCGCGCTGCTGGTGCTGTTTTCGCCCCGATTCTGGCGCTGACACCCCGGTGACGATTGACAGCTCAAACAGCCCCGCCATAGCGTTCTGTTGATAGCAACAGACCATTCGTCGGGAGTTGTGAGATGACCTTGCAGGCAGAAAAGCTGAGCGGCCTGATCGGTGCACGCTTGACCGGCATTGACCTGTCCGCACCCATTGCTGCCGAAACAGGTGCAAAATTGCAGCGCCTGCTGGGCGAAAATCAGGTCCTCATCATCCCCGGCCAGCGCATGACCCTGGATCACCAGAAGGCGCTTACAAAGGTTTTTGGCAACCCGCTTACCCTGCCCTACGTGAAGCCCATGGACCATGATCCCGAGGTGATCCGCGTCTACAAGGGGGCTGATGAACGCGGTGGTGTGTTTGGCGGCGACTGGCATTCGGACTTCAGCTTTCTGGAGCGCCCGCCTGCGGGCTCTGTACTTGCCGCAGAGACGCTGCCGCCTTTTGGCGGTGACACCATCTGGGCCAGCCAGGCCGCCGCCTGGGATCACCTGCCCGAACCGTTGCAGCAGCTTCTGCTTGGCCGTGATGCAGTCCACGTGGGCAAGCCATACGGCGTCAAGTGGGCCCCACCAAGGCAAACCCGGTCAGGCGCAGGTGTGCAGATGTCGCGTGGCGACCCGTCGGCGGATGAAGAACGTCTCCATCCGTGCGTGCTGGAGAACCCGAAGACCGGCCGCAAGATGTTGTTCGTCAATCCCACATACGTGACGAGGATCGACGGTCTCAGCGAGGCGGAAAGCGCACCACTATTGACCCAGATCCAGCAGCATATCACCCGTCCCGAATTCTGCTACCGGCACCGCTGGAGCGCGGGCGACGTTGCCATCTGGGACAATCTCGCCACGCAGCATTTTGCAGTTAACGACTATCATGGTCACGAGCGCTTGATGTACCGCACGACCTGGGCAGGTCCTTCACCGCGCGAACTCGCCGCAACAGCCAGCCGTGACAGGCAATACGCCGCAGCCGAATAGCTGGCGGCAAGGCAAGGCGTCCTGTAGTTAGCGCC
>JAWVYF010000139.1:0-7642 GCA_033722845.1 Anderseniella sp.
CGCCACCATTGCCTGTGCGATGTCTTCAAGGTTCATCTTCATGATTTTCTCTATGCCCCGTATGTAACGCTGGATGGTCAGGCGGTTTTCAGAACTTCCACGCCTGGCAACGCCTTGCCTTCCAGCCATTCAAGAAATGCGCCACCGGCGGTGGACACGTAGGTGAAATCCTGTGCGACGCCTGCATGGTTCAGTGCAGCCACTGTGTCGCCACCTCCGGCGACGGCGATGAGTTTTCCGGCCTTGGCAAGGTTTGCGGCATGGCGCGCAGCGGCCACGGTGCCTGCGTCAAATGGTGCGATCTCGAAGGCACCGAACGGACCGTTCCAGACCACTGTAGCGGCCTCATCAAAGCTTGCGCAGGCTTCGGCTACCGATTTGGGTCCCACATCGAGCATCATTTCGTCAGCCTCGATCTGGTCGACCGGTATGGTGCGGTTGTCGGCACCTGCGGCGAACTCCTTCGCCACCACGGCATCGACTGGAAGGATGATGCGGCAGCCATTGGTCTGGGCCTGCGCGAGAATATCGCGGGCGGTACCGGCCATGTCGTGTTCGCACAGTGACTTGCCGACATCGATGCCTTTTGCTGCAAGGAATGTGTTGGCCATCCCCCCGCCAATGATGATGGTGTCGGCGACCTTGGACAGGTTGCCGAGCAGTTCGAGCTTGGTGGAGACCTTGGCCCCGCCAACGACACAGACCAGCGGGCGCTTCGGGTTGGTCAGGGCGGCAGACAGCGCCGAGAGTTCCTTCTCCATGGAGCGGCCTGCAGCCGACGGCAGCAGGTGCGCCACGCCTTCGGTGGAGGCGTGTGCCCGGTGCGCAGCGGAAAAGGCGTCGTTGACATAGAGGTCGGCGACGGAAGCCAGGTATTGCGCCATCTGCGGATCGTTGGCTTCTTCCATCGGGGTGAAGCGGGTGTTCTCGATCAGCACCACTTCGCCATCTGCCATGTCCTGCGGTGGCTGCTCGCTGAAGCCTACATTACGGCCCAGCACGGCAGCCAGCGGGGCTGCGACCGGCTTCAGGCTCATGTCCGGGTTGGGTTGACCCTTGGGGCGGCCGAAGTGAGCCAGCAACATGACCCTGGCTCCCTTGTCCGCCAGTTCATTGATGGTGGGGGCAACGGCACGAAGACGGGTGTCATCAGTGACCTTGCCATCCTTCATCGGCACGTTGAGGTCGACCCGGACCAGAACCCGCTTGCCTGCCACATCAAGGTCATCAAGGGTTCTGAAGCTGGTCATTGGAACGGTCCGGTCTAAGCTTGCTGTTCGGATCAGGCGCTGGCTTCCAGGCCGGTGACCGCTGCCTTGACGGCTGCGTCCGCGGTGATGCCGAAATGTTCGTACAGTTTGTCGTATGGGCCGGAGGCGCCAAACGTGGACATGCCGATGAATGTGCCTTCAGTGCCGATTATCGCATCCCAACCCTGGCGCACACCGGCCTCGATGGCGATACGCACCGGCTCTTCGCCGATGATGAGTTTGCGATAGTCATCGTCCTGCGCAAAGAACAGATCCATGCATGGCACGGATACGACGCGCACCGAAACACCCATTTCGCGAAGGGAGACCGCTGCAGCCGTGGCGATTTCAACTTCAGAGCCGGAGGCAAAGATGACGACCTTGGCGTCTTCGTCGCTGCTCAGGTCGTAGGCGCCGCGCGCGCAAAGGTTTTCCTTGCTGAACTTGAGACGTGCCGGCTGCAGCTTCTGACGGGTCAGCGCCAGCACCGACGGGGTCTTTTCGTTCTCGAGCGCCAATTGCCAGCATTCTGCTGTTTCGGTCGCGTCGCACGGGCGGAACACGTTGAGGTTTGGCATGCAACGCAGCGAAGCAACATGCTCAACGGGCTGATGGGTCGGTCCATCTTCGCCAAGCCCGATGGAGTCGTGCGTCATGACGTAGATCACGCGCTGTTCCATCAGCGCCGACAGACGGATGGCCGGGCGGCAGTAATCGGTAAATACCAGAAATGTGCCGGAATAGGGGATCATGCCGCCATGCAATGCGATCCCGTTCATGGCGGCTGCCATGCCGTGTTCGCGGATGCCCCAGTGCATGAACCGGCCGGACGGGTCTTCAGCGGTGAACGGCGTCATTGCCTTGGTGCGGGTATTGTTTGAGCCGGTCAGGTCGGCTGAGCCGCCAAAGGTTTCGTTGACGACCGGGTTGATGACCTCAAGCACGTCCTGTGACGCGTTGCGGGTTGCCACGGCGGCCGGATTGTCGGCCAGTTCCTGCTTGTAGTCAGCGATTACGCCATCGAGGTCTTCAGGCAGGGAGCCGTCCATGCGGCGACCGAACTCGGTGCGGGTGGCAGCGTCCGTATCACCCAGGCGCTTCTCCCAGGCCTTGCGTTCCTTGCACCCACGCAGCCCGGTAATGCGCCACATGTCGCGGATTTCAGTCGGCACCTCGAACGGGGCATGATCCCAACCAAGCTGCTCACGCGCAGCCTTGATCTCATCAGCGCCGAGTGGCGCGCCATGCACACCGGATGTTCCCTGCTTGTTGGGTGCGCCATAGCCGATCACGGTGCGGCAGGCGATCAGCACGGGTTTGGTAGCCGTCTGGGCCGAGGCGAGTGCGTGTGCGATCTCGGTGTAGTCATGACCGTCGATCCGCATCACGTCCCAGCCGGATGCCGCAAAGCGGGCGAGCTGGTCGGTAGAGTCGGTCAGGCTGACAGGACCATCAATGGAAATCTGGTTGTCATCGAACAACACGATCAGCTTGTTCAGCTTGAAGTGGCCAGCCAGGGAAATTGCTTCCTGGGAAATGCCTTCCATCAGGCATCCGTCGCCGGCAAGCACATAAGTCTTGTGATTGACCAGTGTGTCACCAAAGCGCGACGCGAGATGGCGTTCGGCAATCGCCATGCCGACGGCGTTGGCAATGCCCTGGCCGAGCGGACCGGTTGTGGTTTCGATGCCGGTGGCATGGCCGTATTCCGGGTGGCCTGCGGTGCGCGCCCCGATCTGGCGGAAGTTCTTCAACTCCTCGATCGTCATGTCCTCATAACCGAGCAGGTGCAGCAGCGAGTAGAGCAGCATGGATCCGTGTCCGGCCGACAGGATGAACCGGTCGCGGTCCGGCCAGTGCGGGGCCTGCGGATCAAACTTGAGGAAATGCGAAAACAGCACTGTGACGATGTCGGCAGCACCCATGGGCAATCCGGGGTGACCCGAATTGGCTGCCTGGACAGCGTCCATCGACAACGCACGAACTGCGTTTGCCATCTGGGTGTATTTCGCGATGTCTTCTGGGGACGCCGGAGCGGGCGAAGCAGAGCTCGGCGCTGCAGCTGGATTAGCCGGTGTCATGTACCTTGTTCCACCGTTGAAATTCGGCGCCAGACATAGCACCCCCGGTTCACGAGTCAATGGTGCAACAAGGCCGCAGGGTCTGGGTTGTGAATTACTGTGAACAAACCTCGCACCATCGCCGCGAGTTGATGTATAGTTGACGGATTCAGGGGCAAACGCATAAATTTGCGTAACGAATGGGCACCGCTGACATAGGGTTCACAGCGGCAGGGTTTCGGGGAAAAATCATGGCAACAATGCCGGACCTGGACAAGGCAATCGAGCAGTTCGAGCAGGCGATGCGCCAACTGGAAGCCGCCTGGGCGCAGTCCGAGCGGAATCAGGAAACCATTTCCAAGCTCTCTGGCGAAGCCGAAACATTGAAAGAAGACCGCGCCAAACTGGCAAACGAGCTGGATGAAGTGCGGGCACGGGCAGAAGAACTGGCAGAGGCCAATCGCCAGGCTGCGCGGCGTATCGATCTTGCGATGGCGCGAGTGCGGACGGTAATCGGGGAAGAGGCTTGAAGCGCATGGGACAGGTTGTCATTACCGTCAACAGCCGCAATTACACGATGGAGTGCGCAGATGGAGAGGAAGACCATCTGCGTGAGCTGGCCTCTTTGCTGGACAACCAGGTCAAGCAGATCAAGGCAGGCGTAGGCGAAGTGGGCGATATCCGGCTGCTGGTCATGGCCGGTCTGATCATTGCCGACCAGCTTTCCGAGGCGCTCGACAAGGTGGAAACCCTGTCCAATGAAATCTCAGGTGCTCACAAGACCGGCTCCGAGGCCATCGAGCAATCCAAGGAAGCCGAGAAGCAGGCGGCCAGCCGCGTCGAGGCAGCCGCCAAGCGGCTTGAACAGATTTCGCGGATGGTGCGTCAGGGCTAGGGCACATCCGACAAAAGCGAAGCGGCGGGCCACCATGGGCCGTGGGAGATGAAGATCCCGGGTCCCTACAAATGTAGGTGGGCGCCGTTTGCGCCAGGCCACGGCCCGGAACAGGGACAGCTCCCATAGTGGATCTTATAGGCCCCAGGGAATAGTAACTCCTTCACGCACCGGGCAGCTCGCCTGATCAGCTATGTACGCTTGCACGCATCGCTTTTAAAGGGGCATGTGCAAGACAGCCGAGATGCCGCATCCCTGTGGCCCTCAGGCTGTTCATGTTGTAAGAGCGCAGCCCATGACAGACAGCCCCGAATTGTCCGAACGCAAGAAGCAGGCGCGCAAGCAGGCAGAAGCCGCGCGCGCCGAGGCTCATGCTGCGCGCAAGGACACTGCTCCACTTGCCCTGGCGAAGACCGGTCTCGACTTCGCTGGCGAGCTCCCCGGCAGAACCGTGTCGGCGTTCATTCCGTTTGGTGATGAAATCGATACCCGGCCCTTGTTGGCAAAGCTGGCGGCAGAAGGCTTCACTACCTGTGTGCCGGTGGTGATCAAGCCGGCTACGCCGCTTGAGTTTCGCGTTTGGGTGCCCGGTGAGGAAACAGTGCCGGGAAAATGGAACATTCCGGTGCCGCCGGAGACTGCGGACGTGGTCGAGCCGGACGTGCTGCTGGTGCCGTTGCTGGCGTTTGATGCCGAAGGGTTCCGGTTGGGATACGGTGGCGGGTTCTATGACCGCACGATCGAGCGGCTGCGCAGCATCAAGCCTGTCGTAACCATTGGCGTTGCGTACGCTGCGCAACAGGTCGACAAGGTGGTGCGCGGTGAACACGATGAGCGGCTGGACTGGATACTGACCGAGGCGGGAGCCATCAAGACGGGAGACAGCTGATGCGGTTGCTGTTCATTGGAGACGTTGTGGGCCGTTCCGGACGCAAGGCTGTCGAGGCCCATCTGCAGCGGGTGCGTGACAAGCTGGGTGCCGATTTCGTGGTGCTCAACGGCGAGAATGCAGCCGGTGGCTTTGGCATAACCGAGGATATTTTCAACGAGTTTCGCGACCAGGGTGCGGATGTGGTCACGCTGGGCAACCATGCCTGGGACCAGCGCGAGGCGCTGGTATTTATTGAACGTGAGCCCGAGCTGATCCGCCCGATCAATTATCCATATGCAACGCCGGGGCGTGGTGCCGGCCTTTTCGAAACGGCAGATGGCCGCCGCGTGATGGTGATGAATGTCATGGGCGTGGCCAAGATGGAGCCGTTGGGTGATCCGTTCGCAGCGGTGGATGAACAACTCAACGCCTGTCCGTTAGGGGAAGTGGCAGATGCCATCATAGTCGACATGCATGCCGAGCTGACATCTGAGAAGATGGCGATGGGCCATTTCTGCGATGGCCGGGCCTCACTGGTGGTCGGCACACATACCCACGTGCCGACGGCCGATACGCAGGTCTTGCCGGGTGGCACCGGTTACCAGACGGACGCGGGCATGACCGGGGACTATGACAGCGTGATCGGCATGGACAAGGCGGAGCCATTGAACCGGTTTACCCGGCGCATTCCTTCCGGCCGGTTTGAGCCTGCGATGGGCGAGGCAACGTTATGCGGCGTGCTGGTGGAGACTGACGACCAGACCGGGCTTGCCGTCCGGGTTGGCAGTGTGCGGGTGGGCGGCCGGCTTCAGGAAGCGCTGCCTGACTGGGCTTCCTCGTAGGCGCTCATTTGTGCTGCGATGGTGCGCAGCCGGGCCAGCTTCGAGGCATAATCTGCCAGGCTCATGGCGCGTGCTGCATCGAGTTCGGCCATCTCGTCATTGCCATCCGACATCCAGTGCTCTGCCGACACGATCGCATCCTGCAACCGGTCAGCCGTTGCCTGCAGGCTTGAGCTTGTTGCAAGTGCAGTCCCCGGCGAGCAGCGCTGTGCAGAAGTTGCGACTGCCGTCAGCATGTCCGCCATGGCGACGCGGGCAAGGTCAGCCGTTTCACGGATGTGATTGTCGAGGTGGTTTGCCGTCGTCATGGAGGGGTGGAAACCTGTTGATAGCTGGTTGGACGACTAGAGTGCGGCGGCAGGTGCTAACGAAGCGTTAACGAAGTGATTCTGATTCGTGCGCCATGTCACGTCTGGACAGCGCGCGGGCGGCTGGTTTAGACGGTGATCCATTCAACGCAAGTGAACCGTAGTTCAGGGGTGAAAAGGCCATGGCCGGACATTCACAATTCAAGAACATCATGCACCGCAAGGGCCGTCAGGATGCCGTGCGCGCCAAGATGTTTTCCAAGCTGTCAAAGGAAATCACGGTGGCAGCCAAAATGGGCGGACCGGACATTGACAGCAACCCGCGCCTCAGGCTGGCGGTTCAGAACGCCAAGGCGCAGTCGATGCCGAAGGACAATATCCAGCGTGCCATCAACAAGTCGCAAGGAGGCGATGCGGACGATTACGAGTCGATCCGCTATGAGGGCTACGGCCCTGGTGGCGTGGCGGTCATCGTCGAGACCCTGACCGACAACCGCAACCGCACCGCCGGTGCAGTGCGCTCCTACTTCACGAAGTTCGGCGGCAACATGGGCGAGACCGGATCGGTGTCATTCATGTTCGACAAGGTTGGCGAGATTACCTACAAGCCGGACGCTGGTGATGCCGATACGGTGATGATGGCGGCAATCGAGGCGGGTGCTGATGATGTGGCCTCTGATGATGATGGTCACGTGATCATCTGCGCATTCGAGAACCTCGGCGAAGTATCGTCCGCGCTTGAAAAAGAGCTGGGCGAGGCCGACTCGGTCAACATCGTGTGGAAGCCGCAGACCATGACCGACCTTGACGAGGACAAGGCATCGACGCTGATGAAGTTGATGGGCGCACTGGAAGACGACGACGACGTGCAGAACGTGTTCTCGAACTTTGAAGTGTCGGACGAGGTGATGGCCAAGCTGACGGCGGCTTGATCATTGCTCGCAACTGCGGACGGAAAACCTGTGTCCACTTTTCCTGCAGTTGCTCTGCTCAGGGCTGCCCGAGCCACCCTTTCAGATCTGCCATCGCCGGCCTGAAATAGCAGATCATGCGGCCGTCCGGGCCTGCGGTGGCGTCATCGGCCCAGGGGGCAACCCCGTGCAGTGACAGCCGGTGGGCAATATAGGCCTGGCCGGGGCGGGCGTGGATTTCTACTCTCCTGCACGTGTCGAAGCATCGTCTGCGGGCATCGATGTAGGCATCGG
This sequence comes from Anderseniella sp., assembly GCA_033722845.1. Lineage (GTDB taxonomy): Bacteria > Pseudomonadota > Alphaproteobacteria > Rhizobiales > Aestuariivirgaceae > Anderseniella. The sequence continues at coordinate 7,432 of JAWVYF010000139.1, forward strand.
TGATGTCGACGTCCGGCCAGCTTGCCGGCGGGTGGCCGGCAAAGGCGCGCGTGAACGCGTCTTGCATGATCTCGTGTGAGCCTTCCCAGATCACGAAGGGCGATGCGCCAGAGCTTGCCTCTACCATCGGCACGCCAAGAATGAACTTATGCGGTTCCTTCAGAAAGCGGCGCTTTGGCTGACCGAGGCCGAGCAGCCCATCTACGTGCGC
>JAWVYF010000140.1:0-7510 GCA_033722845.1 Anderseniella sp.
AGATCACCATCACCGGTCCCAGCTCGCGGGTAATGCCCAGCGCCACGATCTGGGACACCAGGTTTTCGGCATTGTAGCGGGTGCCGCCAATGTAGATCTGCAGCGCCAATGCACCGCCGGTGAAGAACGCCGTCAAGCCAACAACCGGCAGAGAGAAATAGCCGATCCGCAGAATCTGCTCGAACACCTGGCGGAAGTACCACGGCGGCAGCAGGCCGCGAAACACCGCGTCGCGGGTGAACAGCGCCAGCCGCCCCACCTCTGCGAACATGGACAGCACGAAACTGCCTAGTGTTGCCAGAAAAGTCACCGGGAAACGCTACCCCTTGAAGCCGTCCTTGCCGCGCAAAAGCTCAGTGCCGCCCCCGGCGCGAACCTCAGGTCAAGACGAGTACACTTTTGCATAGCGTCTGCCAAGGGATGTGAGAATTTCATAAGGAATCGTCCCCGCCCAACGGGCCCAGTCGTCCACGCCAATGCCATCGCCCAGCAACACCGCTTCGCTGCCGCGCCCAACGTGCGCAGGCTTAACGTCCGTCACGTCCACGGTGATCATGTCCATGGACACCCGGCCCACGATGGGGCAGCGCGTGCCGGCAATGACCACTTCGGCAGGCCCGTCGTTTGCAGGCCAGGACATGTGCCGCAACACGCCGTCTGCATAGCCCGCCCCGATAATGGCAATGCGGGAAGGCCGAGCAGCCCGCCAGGTGGCGCTGTAGCCGACACCTTCACCTTCTGCCACGTCACGCACTTGAATCACTGGTGCAGAAAGCCTCACCACCGGCTTGAAAGGATTCGGCTTTCCGGCAAACGGGTTGCCGCCATAAAGCGCCACGCCGGGCCGTGCCAGATCGTGTGCAAACGCCGAGCCGATGAACGCACCTGGCGAGTTTGCCAGAGAAGCGGGCAGGGCAGGGAATATCCGCTTCAGCGCTTCAAAGCGCTCAAGCTGCGTGGTGTTCATCGGGTCCGCCGCATCGTCACCTGATTGCAGATGGCTCATCAGCAGGCACAGTCCAGCCTGCTTCATCAGCCCATCATCGGACGCAAGTGCTTCCGCTTGAGCCCGGTTGAGGCCCAGTCGGTTTATCCCGGTGTCGACGTGCACAGCCGCCTTTTGCGCACCGCCGGTGGCAGCTGCCCACTCGGCAATCTCCTCGGGGCTTGCAAGGCAAGGACGCAAGCCATGCTCGATGTAGAACCTGGCCTGGCCGGCAAACAGCCCGTCCAGCACGTAGATCGTTGCACCGGCAAGCGTATCGCGCACCAGCTTGCCTTCCATGGGCAACGCCACAAAGAACGTCCGGCATCCGGCATCCCAAAGGGCTTGCGCTACTGCCGCTGTGCCGCAGCCATAGCCATTGGCCTTGATGGTCGCACCACACTCGGCAGGCAAGACCTGATCACGCACTGTGCGCCAGTTGTCTGCCAGTGCTGCAAGGTCGATGGTCAGCGTGGCGCCTGCCAGTTCTGCCGGAATAGCCATTGTCACGCTGGCCGTCAGTCGCGGAAGTCCGGAACGTAGCCCGGCCGCACCAGGTTGGTGAACTTGGTCAGGTTGGCATCGAAGTGCAGCGAGACGGTGCCGGTCGGTCCGTGGCGTTGCTTGCCGATGATGACGTCCGAAATGCCGACCACCTGGTCCATGCGCTCCTGCCACTGCAAGTGCTCTTCGGTATTGGGCTTCGGCTCTTCGCGGCCAAGGTAATATTCCTCGCGGTAGATGAACATCACCACGTCGGCGTCCTGCTCGATCGAGCCGGATTCACGCAGGTCCGCCAGCTGCGGGCGCTTGTCGTCGCGGTTTTCAACCTGGCGTGACAGCTGCGACAGCGCGATGATCGGCACGTTCAGTTCCTTCGCCAGCGCTTTCAGGCCGGTGGTGATCTCGGTCACCTCCTGCACACGGCTTTCAGACGCCCTCCGTGCCGAGCCCGCCAGCAGCTGGAGGTAGTCAACCACGATCAGCCCGAGTGACCCGCGCTGGCGCTTCAGCCGGCGCGCGCGCGCGGCAACCTGCGCAATGGTCAGGCCACCCGTGGCATCGATGTAAAGCGGCATCGCCGCCAGCCGCTGGCTCACCTCTACCAGCCGGTCAAACTCGTCCGGTGTGATCTTGCCGCGGCGGATGCGCTCCGATGAGATTTCCGCCTGCTCGGAAATGATACGGGTGGCCAGCTGCTCGCCCGACATTTCCAGTGAGAAGAACGCCACGATCCCGCCATTGGTCACCTTCTGGGTGCCGTCCGGATTGTGCTCTGCGCGGTAGGCGGCAGCCACGTTGTAGGCCAGGTTGGTGGCAAGCGAGGTCTTGCCCATGGCGGGGCGTCCGGCAAGGATGATCAGGTCCGAGGCCTGCAAGCCGCCCAGCTTTTCGTCCAGGTCTTTCAGGCCTGTCGATATGCCCGACAGCCCGCCATCACGCTGGTAGGCAGCCGCGGCCATGTCGATGGCTTCGGTCAGTGCCGTGCCGAACGGCTGAAAGCCCTGGCCGTATTTCTCGTTCTCGGCAATCTCGAACAGCTTCTGTTCGGCTTCCTCGATCAGGTGGCGCGAGGTCTTGTCGACTGGTGTGTCAAAGCTGTCATTGACGATGTCGGTGCCGATATTGATCAGCGAGCGCCGCCGGGCAAGCTCATAGATCGTGCGGCCATAGTCCTCGGCGTTGATGATGGTCGTGGCAGACGCTGCCAGCCTGGCAAGGTATGCGGCCCCGCCGATCTCCTGCAGCGTATCATCCTGCTCGAAGTAGGTTTTCAGCGTAACCGGCGAGGCAAGCTGGCCCGCACGGATGCGCGTTGCAGCAGCTTCATAGATGCGGGCGTGCACGCCCTCGTAGAAGTGTTCTGGCAACAGGAAGTTCGAGACTCTGTCGCAGGCCTCGTTGTTCACCAGAATGGCACCCAGCAGTGCCTGCTCCGCCTCAAGATTGTGCGGGGCAAGGCGATAGTCTTCGCCGCCATCACCGTGTCCGGTGTCTGGTTGAAGTTTTAGTGCGCTCTCCATGGGCCTCAGTCATACTCGCAGCCACGGCTGCAGCGAAGTGAATATGCCGCTGCCAGCCCAACAATTTCGTGATTGTCACCATTGTCCACAGGGACTGGGTATCAGCTGTGGATAATGCCAGACTTGCGGTGATTCGGGCTTGGCGGTTGCCGGCGCCTGCCGGGAATGAGCTTGCGCGACTGCTCCACCCGCTTCAGCCGTGCTTCCTCGCGCGCCATGTAGTCCCGGGTGATCGGCAATGCCTGCTGATGCCGGGTGGCCTGCAGCTGAAAATTGTTCAGTCCAAGGTGGCGGAAGCTGAGTTCGGATGATGCGAGGTAGAATTCCCACATACGCGCAAACCGCTCGTCATATAGCGCCACAGCTTCATCGCGTCGCGCAGCAAACCTCTTGCGCCACTCTGCCAGCGTGCGGGCATAGTGCAGCCGCAGAATTTCAATGTCGGTGGTGTAGAGACCGGCCTTCTCCACCTCCGGCAGGACTTCCGACAGGGCAGGGGCATAACCACCGGGAAAGATGTACTTCCGCATCCACGCACTTGTGGCACCTGGGCCTGGTGAGCGGCCAATCGAGTGCAGCAGGAACACTCCGTCCGGGTGAAGTAGATCGCGCACCTTGGAAAACATCTCGCTGTAATGACGCACGCCCACATGTTCGAACATGCCAACCGACACGATGCGGTCGAACTGCCCGGTCAGCTCACGGTAGTCGTTGAGCAGGAAGTTCACCTGGTCCTGCAGGCCTGCCTCTTCGGCACGCCGGTTCGATAGTTTGTGCTGTTCTTCAGACAGCGTGACCCCGGTGACCTTTGCCCCGCATGTGCGCGCCAGGTAAAGGCCAAGCCCGCCCCAGCCCGAACCGATGTCGAGGACCTGCATGCCTGGCTCAATGGCAAGCTTGGCCGCGATGTGCCGCTTCTTGGCCAGCTGCGCCGCCTCCAGCGACTGGCCATGCCCTTCAAAGTAGGCACAGGAATATTGCCGGTCATTGTCCAGAAAAAGGTCATACAGCGCCCCCGACAGGTCATAGTGATGAGCAACGTGCTCACGCGCCTTGCCGACCGGGTTGGCTTGCTGCAACCGCTTGATCTTGCGCCGGATGGCATAGGGCAGGTCCACTGACAACGATTTGACAGACGTTGCAGCATTGGCGAACAGAATCTCGAGTACCGAGAAGATCGTGCCTTGCGTTACCGTGACGTCGCCATTCATGTAGGCTTCGCCGAAGTGTAGATCGGGATCGATGACCAGTTGCAACGCAGTAGCAGTGTTGTGAACGGCAAAACCGGCAGGCTTGCCGGTACCGTCGCCGAACCGGACAACTTCGCCGTTCGGCATGGTCACCTTGAGGTCACCTTGGCTGACGACGTGTGAAAGCAACTGCTTCAATAGTGGTTGCATGTGTCCGTTCCCCACAGGTTACAGACTGCATCACCATCCATACGAGGAATTGTGCCTGAACACGTTGATTTTGGTCAACCACTCCACCTGACACGGCAACGGGCCGCCGGATCATCTCCGGCAGCCCGCTTCTTTGTGCAGTTCATCCGTTCGCAACAAGCGCGAACGCTTGCAATCAGCTTTCGCTTTCTTCCGAGTCTGCAGCGCCTTCACCTGCTTCTTCGCCTTCTTCAGCGAGTGCATCAGCTTCGGCCTGTTCGAACAGCTCTTCGGCGGCGCGGCGGATTTCCTCGCGCTCGTCCTGGTTGCCGGTCAGGTCTTCACCGCGGGCCTGGGCTTCTGCCTCGTCCTGGGTGCGGGCTACGTTGATCTGGACCGTGCACGCCACTTCGCCGTGCAGGGCGATCTTCACGTCGTAGATGCCGATGGTCTTGATGGGGTCAGACAGCACAACCTGGTTGCGGTTGACTGATACACCGCTTTCAGACGCGGCAGCCGCGATGTCGCGGGTCGAGACCGAGCCGTACAGCTGACCGGACTCGCCAGCCTGACGGATCAGCACGTAGGACGATCCGTCCAGCTTTTCGGCATCGGTCTTTGCCGCTTCAACGGCGGCAGCGTTCTTGGCTTCCAGTTCGGCGCGCTGGGCTTCGAACTTGGCCATGTTGGCTTCGGTGGCGCGCAGCGCCTTGCCGCGTGGCAGCAGGAAGTTGCGGGCATAACCGTCCTTGACGCGGACAGTTTCACCCATGGCGCCGAGCTTCTCGACACGTTCCAGCAGAATGACTTGCATGTGATGTACTCCTTGTGAATCGACTGGATTGATTGGTGAAAGTCAGGTTGAAGCAGGTGGCTGCGGTTTGCGGCCACGCAGGTTAAAGGCAACGTCAGTCATGGCCAGAAGGATGAGCGGCAGACAGACGAACAGGTTGAAGAAGACCAGCAGGAAATAGAGCAGGCCCAGCAGCAGCGGTTGCGCCTGGCTGCCTGCGGTAAGGCCATGCACCACGGCAATGCCCAGGATAACGAAAGCCGAGAACAGCGCCGACGCCACCACCCAGCCAAGCGTCCCCATGATACCGGGCAGGAAGGTGACCAGCGTGGCAGCAGACAGCACCCACACCGACCAGCGCGGAAACCGCAGCTCACCAAACGAGGCCCAGGGCCTGAGGCTGATACCGGAGCGCTTCACCACCGCAATCGCCAACGCCAGGCTCAGCACCATCGACAGAACGGTGACGGCACTCATGGCACCGGGAAGAGCTGCAACGATGACTTGCTTGAGCTGGCTGAGCTGTTCGGCAGGCGGCGCATTTGGCTGTTCAGCCAGGGCTTTGAACAGTGGTTCGAGCTGGGTGTTCATATTGGCCTGGAAACCGCCGGGACCTGAACTGTTCAGCAACACGAAAAGCGATATGCCTGCCGCAGCCAGCAGTGACATCCACACCACGAGCCTGCCTTCCGGATACCACTCGATACCCGCATCAGCCACTTCGCCCTCGGCAGATGGTGAAGCTGCGGCAGGGCGGTTTTGCAGGGCAAGCCAGGTAACCAGGACAGGGCCGGCACCCACTGCAAGAGCTGCACCGAAGCCGGCCTTCATGCTGATGGAAAAGGCAAAGCCAACAAGCAGCACGCAAACGCCCAGCAGCACGGTGGGGATGCCCCAGCCAAGGCCGGCAACAAACAGCGGAAATGACGCGAAGCTGGCGAGCATCATGCCGGCGAGGTTGCCGGCGGCAGCGCTGAAGTACAGCACGCCCGAGGCGATGCCGGCTAGAATGCCTATGACGAGCCAGTTGTTCATGGCGTGGGCTGTCCCGCTTCTTGCGAAGGGTTAGAGAAAGGTCTTTGCCCTTCCCAACCAGGTGAATTCAGTTCGTTTTAGAAGGCGCGGCAACCAATGCCGCCGCGCCCGAAGTCTTGCGAGCCTGAGGGCTTACTTCACCACGTATGGCAGCAGGCCCAGGAAGCGGGCGCGCTTGATGGCCTTGGCCAGTTCACGCTGCTTCTTGGCGGACACGGCCGTGATGCGGCTCGGCACGATCTTGCCACGCTCGGAAATGTAGCGGGTCAGGAGACGTGCGTCCTTATAATCGATCTTCGGTGCGTTCTCGCCGGAGAACGGGCAGCTCTTGCGGCGGCGGAAGAAAGGTCTGCGAGCGCCTGACATCATTCGTCTCCCTTCGAGTCGCTGGAGTTGTCATCGCGAGAAGGACGCGGGCCACGCGGGCCGCGGTCACCACGGTCCGGACGGTCGCCACGGTCACGGCCGGCACGCATCTGCACGGACGGCTCTTCGTCATGCTCTTCAACGCGGATGGTCATGAAGCGGATGACGTCATCGTTGAGGCGCATCTGGCGTTCCATCTCGGCCACGGCTTCGTGCGGGGCAGTGATGTTCATCAGCGCAAAGTGTGCCTTGCGGTTCTTGCGGATGCGGTAAGTCAGCGGCTTGAGGCCCCAGTATTCGGACCGGCCGATGGAACCGCCATTGTCGGTGATGACGGATTTGAACTGATCGGTAAGGGTGTCCATCTGCGCGTTGGAGATGTCCTGACGCGCCATGAACACATGCTCATACAATGGCATGAGTTCAGCCTTTCTTTGGTGTTTCAACACGCTCCCAAGCCATGCTTTTCCGGCGCAAAGCCTCTCCCGAGCCTCTTCGGTAAGAAAGGCTCGAGACCGGTTCCTCGAAAGAGCAGGGACACGGGAAGTGCGGGCTTTCAACCCTGTCACCACCATACGGGAGTGACCTTCCGTTCAGCCCCCGACCGGAAAAACCGCTCAAGAACGGGCTGCGTTATACGCGAAACCGCGCAATTTGCAAGCCGTTGCAAAGGCCTGCGGCAAATCAAACGCCCCGCATCACCCGTTGGCGGTGCGGGACGCAAAGTCTTGCTGTGCTGCCGATCAGGAGTAGTTCTCCTTCTGGGTCTGGCGCAGACCGATCAGCAGGCTCACACACATGGCCAGCAGCACGATGGTGAACGGGAAACCCGTGGACACAGCCATCGCCTGCAACGCGGTGAGCGCAGTTGCCCCGCCAACCAGCAGCAGGGTGGCAGCAACCACGCCCTCGAAGGTGCACCAGAAGA
>JAWVYF010000141.1:0-7484 GCA_033722845.1 Anderseniella sp.
AGGAAGTCCTTGATGTGGACCATGCCGACCGGCTCGTCGAGCGTATCGCGATAAATGGGCAGGCGCGAATGGCCTGCATCGAGGAAATACTCAAGCAATTCCGCCACGGTGCTGCCGGCATCGACCGCAATGATCTCGGCGCGCGGTACAAGCACGTCGTCAATGCGCAAACCGGAGAACTCGATGAGGTTCAGCATCATCGACTTGGCATCTGCACGGAAGCTGTCGGTGCCGTCTTCTTCCGCGTGCCTGTCGAGTACGCCTTCGAGGCTCTCGCGCAGCGTCTCGTCGCTGCGGCCAAAGCCGAACATGCGCTTGATCCGACCGATTACACCGCCACTCTCGCTGCGCGGGTTTTCATCGGTGATGTTTGTGCTGGCCCCATTGCGGGGCCTGCTAGATTGATCTTCGTCCATCAGGGCCGCCGGAACCTGTCCGGCATCCTCCATCTAAAAAATAATGCTGCGGGCGCAGCGTCAGACATATGGGTCAGCAATACCCAATTTCACAAGAATTTCTTTCTCAAGACTTTCCATTTCATCAGCCTGAGCATCATCAACGTGGTCATAACCCATTATGTGCAAGATTCCATGCACGACAAGATGTCTGAAATGATCCGCCAGCGGCTTGGACTGCTGCGCAGCCTCAGTGCGCACCACACCGGCCGCCAGAATGATATCGCCCAGCGGCCGCGGCTCGCCGGGTGGAATGGCGATGTCCTGATCAGCCGGGAACGACAAGACGTTGGTTGGCTTCGGCTTGCCGCGCCACTGGGCGTTGAGCTGAGCCACGGTTTCATCATCGGCCAGCGTCACACTCAACAGCTTGTCCTTGAGGTCCCCGGCACCCAGCCGGGCAAATGCGGCTTCAGCGGCCCGACCAACAAGCGCTGCGGCATCCGGCAGGTCGTGCCAGGCCGCTTCATCAACTTCGATTTCAAGGTTCACGGTTTGCGCGGCTTGTCTGCCGGCTCCCAGCCTGCCCGGTCGTAGGCATCGACAATCTTGGTGACCAGCGGATGGCGCACGATATCGGCATTGCCAAACTTGACCTGGGCAATGCCGTCGACACCTTTGAGATAATCAAGCGCCTGGGTCAGGCCGGAGGTGATGCCGGCAGGCAAGTCGACCTGGGTCGGGTCACCGGTAATCACCATGCGTGATCCTTCACCCAGACGCGTGAGGAACATCTTCATCTGTTGCGGCGTGGTGTTCTGCGCCTCGTCGAGAATGACGAAGGCGCGAGACAGCGTCCGTCCGCGCATGAAGGCCAGTGGCGCAATTTCGATGGTATTGTCAGCCATACCCTTGATCACGGCTTCGGCCGGCATGACATCGTACAGCGCGTCATAAAGCGGGCGCAGGTAAGGGTCGACCTTCTCCTTCATGTCGCCGGGCAGGAAACCGAGACGCTCGCCAGCCTCGACTGCAGGCCGCGACAGGATGATGCGATCAACCTTTCCGGCCATCAGGTCGGCTGCAGCACACACCACGGCCAGATAGGTTTTGCCGGTGCCGGCCGGGCCGACACCAAATACCAGCTCATTTGCAGCGATAGCCTCGAGGTAGGTTTTCTGACCGGGCGAGCGGGCGGTGACAACCTTGCGCCGGGTGCGCACGCTGGCTACTTCCGGCTTTCCGCCACTGCTGACCGGCATCGGTACCATGGCCATGCGAATGGCCCCTTCCACGTCACCACGGCCAAGCTCGAGACCTTCGAGCGCGCGCTCATAGAGGTCGACCAGAACCTGCCGGGCCATTTCGCGGCCACCTTGTGTGCCCTGGATGGCAACCTTGTTGCCACGAGGTGTGACATCGACACCGAGCCTGTCCTCGATCAGCAACAGGTGCTCGTCATGCTCGCCGAAAACAAGCATGAGCAGGCGATTGTCATCAAAGCTCAGTGTGGTGGTGCCGCGGGCGGGCGCAGCGCCGGTCTGCCGGGCGGCTGCAGGCTTGGACTGAAGAGACCGTGGGCTCAAAGGGCCTTAAACTCCTGATTCGCGAAATCGCGCCTGAACAAGTGCATCACAAACCGGTTCATGCATCAACCATGTGACCGGTCAATGAGTTGGGGCCTGTTTCGGTGATTTCAACCCTGACTGTCTCGCCAATCTGCCGGTCACCAGCCTCCAGGAACACCGATTGCAGATAGGGCGAGCGTCCAATCAGCTGACCGGTATTGCGGCCGGGCTTTTCCAGCAGCACGTCCAGCGTGCGTCCGACACAAGCGCTGTTGAACTCAGCCTGCTGTTCGCTCAACAAGGCCTGCAACCTGGCAAGACGTTCTGACTTTACCTGTTCCGGCACCTGCTCTTCGCTGGTGGCGGCAGGTGTGCCTGGGCGAGGCGAATACTTGAACGAGAAGGCTTGTGCGTAGGTCACGTCGCGCACCACCTGCATGGTGGCTTCGAAATCTTCGTCGCTTTCACCGGGAAAGCCGACGATAAAGTCTGACGACATGGCGATGTCGGGCCGGGCTGCGCGTATGCGGGCGACCAGATCCACATAGCTTTCAGCAGTGTGCTTGCGGTTCATGGCCTTGAGGATGCGGTCAGACCCGGACTGCACGGGAAGATGCAGGTAGGGCATCACCTTGGGGTTGGCACCATGCGCGGCAATCAGCGCGTCATCCATGTCGCGCGGGTGGCTGGTGGTATAGCGCAACCGCTCAAGGCCCTCGATTCCGGACAGCTCGTCCAGCAGGTGACCGAGGGTCCAGCTCGAACCGTTCAGGCCATCGCCGTGCCAGGCGTTGACGTTTTGCCCAAGCAGGGTGATCTCGCGCACGCCGGATGCGACCAGCTGCCGGGCTTCGGCAATGATGCGCGATGCCGGGCGTGAAAACTCGGCGCCACGGGTATAGGGCACCACGCAGAAGGTACAAAACTTGTCACAACCTTCCTGCACGGTGAGGAACGCGGCAACGCCGCGCTTGAGCGTCTTGCCGGTGGCGGGGGCGTCCAGCGCATCAAATTTCTCATCCGCCGGAAACTCTGTTTCGACCACCGCATCACCCGTCCTGGCGTGCTGGTCGAGCAAGGCGGGAAGCCGGTGATAGGTCTGCGGACCGAACACCAGGTCGACGACCGGTGCGCGGCGCACGATCTCTTCACCCTCGGCCTGGGCAACACAGCCGGCCACGGCAATCTTCATGTCGCTGCCGGTGTTCTGCTTGAGCTGCCGCAGGCGGCCCAGTTCCGAATAGACTTTCTCGGCTGCCTTCTCGCGGATGTGGCAGGTGTTGAGAATGACCAGGTCGGCATCGTCCACGGTGTCGGTGACGGCGTAGCCGCGATCACCCAGCACTTCACCCATGCGCTGGCTGTCATAGACATTCATCTGGCAGCCATAGGTCTTGATGAAGACCTTGCGCTGGTTGTCCTGCGGCGTTGCGGTGGCGGCGGTCGGGGCCGTCATGGCGTTTGCTCCATTGGCGTTCAAGCGAAATCGAGCAAGGCTATAGTGCATTCCGGCGCGGCCTGACAATGGACTCACAGGTCAAGGCGGGCCGTGATGGCGTCGCATGCAAGGCCACCTGCCCGCTTGTAATAGTTCCTGCGGCGGCCGGTTATGGCGAATCCTGTCCGGCTGTAGAAGCTTTGCGCGGCCGGGTTGTCGGTGGCGTACTCGATGAAGATGGCTTTCACGCCCGCCTTGCCGGCAGCTTCGCGCAAGCCATCAAGCAGCCGGCGGGCAACACCGCGGCGGCGCATGGCAGGCAGCACAGCGATGGTGATGATTTCCATTTCATCGGCCGCCTTGCGGGCCAGCACAAACCCGCACGGGTATGGCTGCTGGCTGTCCGGCGCCAGCGCCAGCAGGCACAGGCTGCCTGGTGCGTTGACGAGATCCGCAAACTGGGCGGCATTCCAGCCTTCCTCAAAGCTGGCCGCATGGAGGGTGGCGAGAATGGCCGCGTGGTGTGCGCCGGCCTGTTCGATGGTGATGTCAGCTGCAGCATGTTTGACCAGCGGCGCTTGCGCCTTGGCATCGGGCGCGCGCAGGTAGAACGCAGATGGCGGGCCGTCACCTGGCTCAGCATCGGCGGCAAGCCGGGCGATCTGCTCAATGTCGGGAATTGCCGGCAGGGCGGTTGCGGCCATGGCATCGGACAAGCTTACGAGCTCAATGCCGGAGCCAATTGCCAGACCGGATGCGCTGGAAAGATTGGTTGATGCAGTATCGCGATCAAGAACCTGCGCCTCACCGAGAGGTTTTCCGTCGGGGCCGAAGCCTTGCACATAGACCTCGCCCCTGCGGGCATCCTGAATGACCCAGCAATCAGATCCTGGCATGGTGCTCTGCGCCGAGGCCGCCAGTGCTTCGAAGGTGGTGATGCCGATGACCGGAACGTTCAGCACCAGCGCGAGCCCGCGCACGAAGGCCAGCCCGATGCGTACCCCTGTAAAGGTGCCGGGGCCGGAACAGGCGGCGAGGCGGTCAATATCCCGGAATGTCTTGTTCGCGGATTGCAGCACTTCTTCCACCAGTCCGGGCAGACGCTCTGCATGGCCCTGGCGCATCGGCTCGCTGGCGCTGGCCAGCGCCTTGCCGGTTGCCGCCTCGTAGACGCACGCTGAACATGCTGCGTGCGCGGTATCGACGGCAAGAATGAGCATGGACTATCCGCTGGCGCGCGCAGCGCCCGACACAAAAGGTATCAAACCGGGCGCACTTCGCTGACTTCGGGAATGAAATGGCGCAGCAGGTTTTCAATACCGTGCTTCAAGGTGGCGGTTGAGCTGGGACAACCCGCGCAGGCACCCTTCATGTGCAGGTAGACAACGCCTTCACGGAACCCGTGGAAGGTGATGTCGCCGCCATCCTGGGCAACAGCCGGACGTACACGGGTATCAAGCAGTTCCTTGATGGTAGTGACGATCTGCTCGTCAGCTTCAGCATAATCACCGGTTGCCTCATCAGCAACACCAGAATCTTCGCGCAGGACCGGGTCACCGGACATGAAGTGCTCCATGATGGCACCGAGAATGGCAGGCTTGAGGTGCTGCCATTCGCCGTCGTCCTTGGTCACGGTAACGAAATCTGCCCCGAGGAACACACCTTCCACGCCATCAATGGCGAACAGCCGGGATGCCAACGGGGACACACCTGCATCTTCGGCGTTGCGAAAATCGCGCGGGTCGCCGGAAATAACCGGCTTGCCCGGAATGAACTTCAGGGTGCTTGGATTGGGCGTTGCTTCGGTCTGGATAAACATCTGTCTTGCAGGCCTCCTGCTCCGGCGCTGTCGCGGCCGATCAATCGAACTGAGTATCAATATAGCGATTGTCTAGAATAATTCCAGACAAGCCGCAAACCCAATTCCCATTCAATCAGCCGATGAAGCCGATGATCCGCCGAACGTCCTGCATTACCGGTTCGGCAATGGCGCGGGCGCGCTCGGCCCCGTCTTTCAGCACGGCATCGATATGGCCCGGGTCACCCATCAGGCGCTGCATCTCGCCAGCCACGGGTGACAGTTTCTCCACGGCGAGCTCGGCCAGATCCTGTTTCAGGGCGGAGAACTGCTGTGATCCAAAACGCGAGATGACGTCTTCCAGCGGCTGCTCGGCAAGGGCCGCATAGATGCCCAGCAAGTTGGCGGCTTCGGGACGGCCCTGCAGCTCTTCCCTGGACGAGGGCAACGCATCCGGATCGGTCTTGGCCTTGCGGATCTTCTTGGCGATGGTGTCGGCATCGTCGGTCAGGTTGATGCGCGACAGATCAGACGGATCTGACTTGGACATCTTCTTTTCGCCGTCGCGCAGGCTCATGACGCGGGTGGCCGGCCCCACGATGAGCGGTTCGGGCAGCGGAAAGAAGGCATCGCCAAAACCGGCCTCTGCAATGGAGTCCGCAAAGTCGATATTGAACTTCTGGGCAATGTCGCGGGTCAGCTCGAGGTGCTGCTTCTGGTCTTCGCCAACGGGGACGTGAGTTGCCTTGTAGGCGAGAATGTCGGCTGCCATCAGGTTGGGGTAGGCGTACAGGCCGACGGATGCGTTTTCGCGGTTCTTGCCGGCCTTCTCCTTGAACTGGGTCATCCGGTTGAGCCAGCCGACGCGGGCAACACAATTGAAGATCCAGGCCAGTTCGCCGTGCGCGGTCACCTGGCTCTGGTTGAACACGATGTGCTTCGACGCATCGATGCCAGCGGCGAGATAGGCGGCGGTCACTTCACGGGTCGAGCGGGCAAGTTCGGCCGGACCACCCCACACCGAGCGGTCCTGGGTAATGGCGTGCAGGTCGACCACGCAATAGATGCACTCGTGCGATGCCTGCATCTCGACGAAACGCTTGATGGCACCAAGATAATTGCCGAGGTGAAGGTTGCCGGTGGGCTGGACGCCGGAGAAGACGCGCTGGGTAAAGGTCGACATGCGAACGGGTTCCGTATGAGCTTCAGGCTGTTGATGGCGAGCTATATGCCGCAACGCGCCGCGCCTGCCAAGGCCGTCATGCCCTGGGGGCCTGCTTGCGGGAGAAAGATGCCTTGAGGGCCGCCAGATCAAGCGCCCCGGACCACCACGTGATGGCGAAGTAGACGCAGGCACCGGTCGCCACCAGCACGGCCAGCATAAGCAACCGAAGCAACAGGTTGATGGACGCATCGAAAACCGGCGCGCATACCTGCATGAGACCGAGCAACACACCACCCATGATCAGGCTGGCGGCGATTATGCGCGGCAACGCCTTGCGCATGCGGGCATCAAGGGTGAAGTCGCCCCTGTTGCTCAAGGTGATGGCCAGCAACAGCGCATTGATCCAGCCAGCGGCGGACGTGGCCAGCGCCACGCCGACATAGGAGATGAACGGGAACAGGGCCAATGCACCGGCAATGTTGATGGCGACCGACGTCATGGCAAACCACATTGGCGTCTTGGTGTCCTCGCGGGCGAAGTAGGCGGGCGAGAACACCTTGATCATGACGAAGGCAGGCAACCCTGCGGCAAATGCCATCAGAGCATGGGCCGTGGCGGTGGTGTCGGCGGGCTGGAATGCGCCACGTTCGAACAGGGTGTGAATGATCGGCTGCGGCAAGGCCATCAGCGCGATTGCTGCCGGCACGGTCAGCAGCAGGGAAATTTCGAGCGCCCGGTTCTGGCTGGACTGAACGCCCTTCGCATCACCTGCCCTGTGCCGGCGTGACAGCTCCGGCAGCAGGACCACGCCAATGGCGATACCGATGACACCAAGCGGCAGCTGGTAGATGCGGTCGGCATAATAGAGCCAGGATGCTGCACCATCGCGCAGCGAGGCAATCATCGTGGACACCAGCAGATTGATCTGGGTGACGCCGCCTGCGATGAGCCCCGGCACACCGAGAGCCACCAGACGCTTCACGCCCGGGGTGATCCGCGGCAGGCGCAGGCTCAGATTGATGCCGGCGCGGCCCAGCGCGATCCAAAGCAGCAGAAATTGCAACAGTCCCGCCGCGCTGACACCCCATACCAGCGCCCGGCCACTGGACGGGCTGTCGCC
>JAWVYF010000142.1:0-7475 GCA_033722845.1 Anderseniella sp.
ATAGGACTGCCAGTAGCGCTCGGCGTCCTTCATGGTGCGCGCTGCCTCGCCCAGCATGTCGTAGCTGAAGCGATAGCCCTGGCCCTTAAGCGGTTTGGATACGTCCAGCGCCTCGGCAATGGTGCGGCCCAGCACGAACTGCTTGCCCATGATCTTCATGGCATGGCGCATGGCCTGGCGCACAACCGGCTCACCAGAGCGCTTCACCAGCTTGGAGAAGTAGCCCGTCGTGTTCTGCAGCGCCTCGCCACCCAGCTCAACGAACCTCCCGGTCAGCATCAGCCCCCAGGTTGAGGCATTGACGAACAGCGACTCCGATGCGCCCAGGTGTTTCTCCCAGTCGCGCCCGCCAATCTTGTCGGCGATCAGCTTGTCCGCCGTATGATCGTCGGGGATGCGCAGCAACGCCTCGGCCAGGCACATCAGCACCACGCCCTCCTCGCTCGACAGCGAGTATTCCTGCATGAACTCGTCCACGCCGCCCTTCTGCTTGCGGCCCTTGCGCACCTGCTTCACCAGCGTGGTGGCGAGTTCCTGCGTCTTGCGGGCGTCGCTGCCGTCCAGCTTGGCCTTGGCTGCAAGCTGGTGAACGAGATCGGTTTCATCTGTGAACAGGTTGGCTGACAGTTGGTCGAATGCAGGTAGAGAATGTGCAGACATGGGTGAAACTCCGCGCAGAAGCTGATACCTTTTCATACCGCCTAAAGAGCAGTTGTTCTCACCAATATAATGCTTATAATCAGCGATTATCTCCACCTAAGCCGAGGTTTTCAGGTGTCCATCAAACTCGATAGTTACGATCTGAAGCTGCTGGATGCGTTGCAGCGCGATGGCCGGGCAAGCATTGCCGACCTCTCCAAGAAGATCAATCTGTCGGCAACGCCGTGCGCCCAAAGGCTCCGCAAACTCGAGAAAGCCGGGCTGATTACCGGCTATCGCGCGCTGTTTGACCCGCGGGTGCTGGGGCTAGATCTGCTTGTTTTCATTGAGGTAACACTGAAGGAAACCGGCGAGCAGACGTTGCAGGCCTTCAACTCTGCTATCCGCGCCGTGCCGCACATTCTGGAGTGCCACATGATCGGCGGCAACTTCGACTACCTGCTGAAAGCGCGGGTGTCCGACATGCCGGAATACCGCGCCCTTCTGGGCAACGAAATCGGCTCGCTGCCCATGGTCCAGGGCACCCACTCCTACTTCGTCATGGAAGAAGTCAAGGATATCGGGATGTTACCACTCAAACCCGTGCGAAGCAGCGCCAAAAGATGATACTCTCCGGCGATTCCTGAGCCCGTAGCCGTCATCCGGATAGCCACTGTCACATGCCGAAAACCCTTCAGAAAGTCCGCACCATCGAGGCCATGCGCCAGTGGGTGGCCCGCTGGCGGGCCCAGGGCATGCGCTCTGCCGTGGTGCCGACCATGGGCGCGCTGCATGACGGGCATCTGCGGCTGGTCGAGCAGGCCTTGCGCACCGCTGACCGCGTGGTGGTGACCATTTTCGTGAACCCGGCGCAGTTTGCCCCGGGCGAAGACCTGGACGCCTACCCCCGCACCGAAAAGGCAGACCTTGCAAAACTGCGCGCTGCCGGGGCCCACGTCGCGTTCGTGCCAAACCGGCTTGAGATGTATCCGGAAGGGTATTCAGCCAAGGTCTGCATGGGTGGGCCGGCCAAGGCGGGCCTTGAAGACGCCTTCCGCCCGCATTTCTTCGACGGCGTGGCCACCGTCGTCGCAAAACTGTTCAACGCTGCGGGCTGCGATTACGCAATGTTCGGCGAGAAGGACTACCAGCAGTTGAAGGTTGTAACGGCTATGGCCCGCGACCTCGCCATCCCGACCACCGTGGTCGGCGTGGCGACCGTGCGTGAGGCTGACGGGCTGGCCATGTCATCGCGCAATGCCTACCTGTCTGCCAGCGAACGCCAGATTGCCCCTGTCCTTCACCAGACCCTGCAGCAGCTTGCGCAGGACATTCGTGACGGCAAGAACATCTCACGGTCGTGCGCCAGCGCCCGCAAACGGCTCGAAAAAGCCGGCTTCAAGCCTGACTATGTCGAGGCGCGCGCCGCCGAGTCTCTGGCGCCTGTGAAGAAACTTGGCGAAACCGAAATCCGGCTGCTGGCCGCCGCATGGCTCGGCAAGACCCGGCTGATTGACAACATCGCGGTATAGGAGCCCTACCCATGAACGGACTGCTCGGCATCTGGCTGGTCATGCGCGTGGTATCCTTCGCGCTGCTGGCCTTCATTCTGGTGTTCATGGTCGGCGGACACGGCTGGGCTGCAACGGGCCGCGCCATTACCTTCATGGAACCGGGTCTGCTGGTGGAAAGCCCGTTCGGATTCGGCATCTGCGCGGCCATCTGGCTGGCCTGGGGCATCGCCTCGTGGCGTTTCCTGTTCGGAAAGTGAGCCGCTACAGCAGACAGAGTTCGGCCAGTTCGTTGCGCATCTTCTCCGGCATGTCGGAATCAAGCGCCTCTTGCGACAGGTCCGGCGGCGCATCTTCCGCCTTCAGGTAACGCCACCCCTGAAACGGCCTTTTTGGCTGCGGGCGCACCGGCACAAGCTGTTGGTGCAGCACCAGATTACAGCGGCTGATGCCATCAGCGTCCTCGAACGGATCGATCGAGATAATCTTCTGGCGGCAGCTCACCATCCCCTTGATGACCCAGTACAACGACCCCTTGCCCACAATCTCGTCGGCCCGTTTCGGGATCATTCTGGTGGTGTGATAGATGCTGCCGACCGTGCGCAGCCGCATGGCTTGCCAGTCGGCAAGGTCCTGCATGTCGGCGGCGCCGACGCAAAGCTTGAGAATGTGCAATGCCATGACCTTCACAATTCCCAATCGGCTAGCTGGTTGCAATGGTGCAGCGGCTTGCTTTCAACAGCTTTAGCCGACCGCCGGAACGGCAAAGAACAGCGGATCGATCTCTTTCAGCACATGCACCGGCTCGGCTTTTACCCCCACATTGTGCCGGATCATCAACTCCGCGAGCCCGTTGCCATCTATCAGGGTTATTCGCCGCGGAATAGCGCCGACAAACTTGTGCGCCGAGGCAGGCAGGAACGCGGTCGTCACGAAAACACCCTTGGGTGCCTTGTGTGCCTCCAGCGAACCGGCAAAATCCCGCACTTGCGATAGCGGTACGGTAGACGATGGCTTGTAGCGCTTGGCCTGCACATAGAAAAAATCCAGACCAAGCTCGTCCTGATAAATGACCCCATCTACGCCGCCATCACCGCGCCCGCCAAGCCGTCTGCTCAATCCGCTGCGGTTGGCGCCATAGCCCATCGCCAGCAGCAAATCGATGATCAGATCCTCGAAGAAGGCTGGCTCACGGGCATGTATGTGGCCGAGCAGCCCCCACTTGAGCTGGCGATGCGCCTTGCCCACCAGCTTGCCCAGTTCGTCACAGCCTTCGTCGGCGTCACCTTCTGGTTGCATACAGGCAGCAAGCTCTGCCGGCTTGCCGTTCAGGCTGACTGGGCTGGGAGCCTCCTGAAAGCCAGCTTGCGTTTGCCCGAAGCCTGAGCCGGCGGCACTGCGCACGACTGTGCCATTTCCGGCGACCTGCAGCTTGCCGTCAGCTGCCAGGTAGGACAGCGCCCATCGCAGGTTGTTTGCCAGGTGCGTTTCACGCCCGCTTGCCAGCGGAGAGCGCGCAGCTTCTTCATCGAGGTTCAGTGCCCTGGCAACCTCTTGCAACAGGTCTTCAAAGCTGAGTTCGCCGCCAGCCCGCTCCAGCCGGTCGAGCGCCGGTTGCATGAGTTGTCTGTAGTCGACTGCCACCACTCCCGTCCCCGTAACAATCGGATCTGACCATAAACGCGGGCTCCGGCTGCAGCTTGCTGCTGAGATGAACCGGCCGGAGTTACTTCCGCTCGTGCGGCTCTACCGGCGCGCCATCCTTGCTCCACGCACCAAAGCCGCCAATCAGGTTGTAGACCGGCTTCAGCCCCATGCGTTGGGCAACCTGCGTTGCCAGTGCCGACCTGAAACCACCTGCACACATGAACACGTACGGGCCATCACCGGCGAAGAAGTCCTTGTAGTAAGGGCTTTCCGGATCGATCCAGAACTCCAGCATGCCGCGCGGTACATGGCGCGACCCCGGCACCTTGCCATCTCGCCACAACTCGCGAATGTCACGTATGTCGACCAGCGTTGCCCCTTGTTTCTCGATCAACTCGCGCGCACCCGCAACATCCACCTCGTCTATTTCGGCCTTGGCCTGCTCGACCATCTTCTTCACGCTTACGGTAATCTGTTGAGGCATTCCGATTCCCTTGCACTGGATTATAGTATAACAGCAATTGCCAAAAACCTTACGCAAGATTAATTATCAGGCGAGGTCACAGGCGCTTGGGCAAATGCCGCCAGGATATCCACCCGCACACGGCACTCCATACCCCCAGCACAATAAACACCGACATCAGCGGTGCAAACAGCAAGAGCATCGAGAAGAGCAGAGTCGGCAGCAGCTCCGACATGTCGAGATAGGTCCGGTAAACACCGGTCATGGCAGCGCGCTCGTGCGGGTGAACCGCACGCAAGAAGGGGATCGACCCTACGCTGTCAACAGCCACTGCCCCTACCGCAGCCCCCAGCAGCAAGCCGGCAGCAGCAAGCGGCCTCGCCTCGCCAGCCAGGCCGGCTGCCAGTGAACACAGGGCGGTCAGCAAAAAAGCGCCCGCTATCACCTTGCGCACGCCGATGCGCGACGCCAGTTTCCCAAACGGAAAAGCAAGAAAAAGCAGCGCGTTTCCGGCCGATACAAGATATCCGGCGGCCTGCTGGCCCAAGCCGCTCTTCACCATGAGGATGGGCGAATAGACAAAGAAGATCACCCAGAAGCAGGACCGGCCAAAGGCAATCATCCAGGCAAGCCGCAACCTCGGCTGGGCCACGAAACGGCGGATCCCCTTTAGTGGGTTGACCTGCACCGGCGGCGCCCGGCCCGCAACGATCTTCTCGGTCAACCGCAGATACCAGAACAGCGCCAGCAGTACGAGTGAGCACACAGCGGTCAGCGCATGCGGCGCCCAGGTGCCATAGCTGGTGTACAGCCATACACCGAGTGTCGGACCGATGGTCCACGAAAACGTGGCAAACGTCATCTTCAACGGCTCGACCCGCACATACTCCTGCTTGCGGATGTGGTCGAGGATATAGAGGCTGGTGGTGACATTCAGACAGGCTGCGCCAAACACCCTCAGAAACATTCCCACGCCCTGTCCGGTTATGGAGTGAGTGGCAAGGGCGCCTGCGCCGAGGATCAGCGCCAGCGCGCCGAACGTGTACACAAATCGCCGCGCCGTATGCCTGATGATCGCGGGGATAAGCAACGTTGTGACCAGCGACCCGCAGGCCACGACCAGATACACCTGCGAAACCTTCTGGCTGGACTGCAGCAGGTCATAGACCTGTAGGGATATCACCGTGGCAACGCAGGCCCGCGCCAGACTCTCGATGGTGAATAACGTTGTGAATACAGCCGCGCCCGGCTTTGGCGCCGCCGGCAACCAGATTGGATAGCGAGCCGAAAAGGCCATGCCGCTTTGCGCCTTGCGAAAGATCACGCCGGCAAAGAATGCGGCTGGATCGTTACCGGTATTTTTCCCGTTAGGCCAAATCCCGCACAAGGGAAAGCCTCAATTTCGCAAGGCCCACCTGCACTCAGCGCAGCTGTCTGATCCGCCCGCCGATTGGCAGCAACGTTTCGTTAGCCTTGAGCGGGTAGCATGCGCGCAGTGATAGTTGCGTATGCTTTGTGAAAGGTGGTCCGCCATGGGCAAGAGCTTGTTCGGTCAGTTGAAGGGATTGCTCTCCAAAGAGAAGAAATCCGCAGTTCTTCAAACCGAGCCTGAACCGACCGGCACCGCAAACCTTTCCCGCATCGGACTGGGCGGATCAGCGTCTGCCGAGAAGCCGGTGGATCAATCCCCGCAGACATCTGCGCTCGATCCGTCCGTTCAGATGGCCCCAATGACGCCGCAAGTCATGCCGGAACAAGCAGATGCGTCTCCGGCAAGTATCCAGTTCTTCGCAGAGGTTCCTCTGCAGCAGTCTGCCGAAGAAATCGTAAGCGTTTCGAAGCGCGGATCGAACTGCCTGGAAGCCACCATGTCACCAGCTGGCGACGGCAACTGGACCATCGCCATCACCTTGCGCATGCTGCCGGTGCCGCAACAGATCCACAACGTCGAAAGCGTGCTCGCAGACTGGGCGGGCAAGCTCGGCGGATCGTCGAAAGGCTGGGGTCTGGCGCAGGGCAAAGCGGCATAAGCTGCCACCTTCGCCATCCGTTCAAGGTTGATCCCAGACCGGTGCCACGCTGGCCGGCTCGCACAGGCGCATGTGCTGCAACTTGAGCGCGTCGATGGCCGACATTTCCTCATCACTCAAGGCCAGCTGCGCAGCGGCCAGATTGCTCGCCAGCCGTTCAGGCCTGGATGAGCGCGGAATTGCCATCACGTCGCCCTGCGTCATATGCCAGGCCAGCGTTACGTCAGCCGGCGAAACACCATGGCGCGCTGCAATTTCCTGCATCACTGGCTCGTCCGCCACACGGTTGCGGGCAATCGGGCAGTAAGCCGTGATCGCCAGGCCATGTGCACGGCACGCTGCCAGCAGTTTCGTTTGATTGATCAAGGGATGATACTCGATCTGATTGCAGATCAACGGTGCGTCAGACAGCTTCACAGCCTCACTCACCTGGCTCACTGTGAAGTTTGAAATACCGATGTGACGCGTGAACCCGCTGGAGCGCGCCTTGTTGAGCGCATTGATGGTTTCTGCCAGCGGCACCTCCCGGGACGGCCAATGCAGCAGCAGCAGGTCCACCGGGCCGCAATCCAGCAGGTTAAGCCGCTCATCCACTGCCCGCGCGAAATCATCTGCCGCGTGGCAGTCCGGCCAGATCTTGGTTGTCAGGAAAATCTCGTCGCGTTGTACGCCCGAGGCGCGGATACCTTCGCCCACTTCACGCTCGTTCTGATACATCTGAGCGGTATCAATGTGCCGGTAGCCCTGCCCGATTGCAGTTTCCACCAGCCGCGCACACTCGTCTCCGCGCAGCTCCCACGTCCCCATGCCGAGTGCCGGAATTGTTGCGCCTTGTACGGTCACTGTTTTCATATCGATTCACCCCACTGTTTTGATAGGCTTGTGTACCATGAATACAAGCACGCCCAACAGGTTGCCCTGGCCACCGATGATCTTTGCCACCTGCGTTGTCGCAGGGCTGGCCGCAAACTGGATCATGCCCATGGAGCTGCCGTCTGCACTGTTCTGGCCGGGCGCTGCATTGCTGGCCGGTGGTTTGTGCCTGGATCTGTGGGCCATGTGGACCATGTTTTCCGCGCGCACCAACATCCTGCCGCACCGTGCAGCTGACCGGCTGGTCACGCATGGTCCGTTTGCCCTGACCCGCAACCCGATCTATGTCGGCAATACCATCGCCATGCTGGG
>JAWVYF010000143.1:0-7442 GCA_033722845.1 Anderseniella sp.
CGCGCGGCCACGCCCATCTCCACCTGTTCGCGGATGACCGACTGCACGCCATCGGCCACGATCGAGTCGATCTCGATGCCTCGGTTCATCGGCCCTGGATGCATGACCAGCGCGTTTTGCTTGGCCAGTTTGAGCTTTTCCTGATCGAGGCCGAAGAAGTGATAAAATTCTCGCGCGGACGGAATGAAACTGCCGTTCATGCGCTCAAGCTGGAGCCGCAGCATCATGATCACGTCGGCCCCTTCAAGCCCTTCACGCATGTCGGTGAAGACTTCTGCGCCGAGGTTCTCGACGCCAGAGGGCAGCAGCGTGGTCGGGCCGATGAGGCGCAGCCGTACGTTCATCTTGGACAGAAGCATGATGTTGGAGCGGGCCACGCGGGAATGGGCAATGTCGCCGCAAATGGCCACCGTCAACCCTTCCAGCCGGCCAAGGCGGCGGCGGATGGTCAATGCGTCGAGAAGGGCTTGCGTGGGATGCTCGTGCTGGCCGTCACCGGCATTGACCACGGCGCAGGACACCTTTTGTGCCAGCAGCTCTACTGCGCCGGATGACTGGTGACGCACGATAAGAAGGTGAGGACGCATGGCATTGAGCGTCATTGCGGTGTCGAGAACCGTCTCGCCCTTGGCCACCGATGAGCTGCCTACTGCCATGTTGAGCACGTCCGCGCCCAACCGCTTTCCGGCCAGCTCAAACGAGCTTTGGGTCCGGGTAGAGTTCTCGAAGAACAGGTTGACCTGTGTAAGGCCTTTGAGAACCTTGCCGTGACGCTCCCCCAGGCGGGTGGCGTCTGCATAGCTGTCTGCCAGATCCAGAAGCGCGCTGATTTCCTGCGGAGACAGGTCTGCAATGCCAAGCAAATGCCTGGATTTCAGGATCGGTTCGGGGGATGAAGAATTCTTTGCCATTAAAGGCGTGTCTATAGAAGGCGATTGTGGGCAGTGCAACCCGCATTCGTTCGGATTGGCTAATGCTGTTCACAGGCTTTTTCAGTCCAGCCCGGAAACGCGCCGCGCCAGCGTTATGATCAGGGGCAGCGTAATGGCAGCAGCAAGTGTTTGTGCGGTGAGAATGAGGGCCACCAGGGCGGCATCTCCGCCCATCTTGCGCGCCAGAATATATGAGGCTGCGGCGCTGGGAACGCCACCGGACACGATGGCAACGGCTTGCGGCAGCCCGTCCACGCCGAGCACCGAGGTCCAGCCCCACATGAAGACCGGCATCAGCAGCAACTTGACCAGCGTGGCAACGCCGACGGCAGAACCGGCATTGCGCAGTTTCGCCAGTTCGAGCCCGGCACCGGCTGACAGCAAGGCAACGGCGAGTGCGCCGCGGCCGATCAGTTCCAGGCTCTGTTCGATTGGTGCCGCAAGGCCCACTCCTGTGAGGTTCAAGGCGATACCGACAGCGCTGGACAGGACGAACGGATTGACGGCGAGCGACTTCAGCACTCCGCTCACGCTTGGACCGGTTCCCGACGCATAGACCGACAGAACGCTGACGGCACCCACATTGAGCAGCGGAATCATTGCGGCAGCGGCCAGCGCAGCGAGCGCAATGCCTTGCGGGCCAAACAGCAATGGCATGATGGCGAGCGCCAGAAAGGTATGCCAGCGCGTGACGCCCTGGAAAAAACTGGAGAATGCAGGGCCATCCATCGACAGTGCTGCCTGTAGTGGCCGGCGCAGGGCAAGCGCCAGCGCAAACATGGTCAGGATGGCAAGGATCATCGCCAACGCCATGCGCGCAACCGGCACACCACTGAAGTCTGCCACCGCAATCGACTTGGTCACGATGGCTGGAAAAAGCACATAGTAGGCAACGTGTTCAACGGAAGCCCAGTGCTCGTCACGTACCAGCCCGGTTTGCTTGAGCACGGCACCGATGGCGATGGTGAGAAACACCGGCAGCAGGACAAGGATCGTTTGTGTCATGTGCCGTACACTCCACTCATGCGCCGGACAGGATCAGCCGGCCGATCCATATCCATGCCGGAATGGTAATGAAGGCAAGCGCGGTCTGCACGGTTGCCGTAGCAGCGTAGAGCTCGGCATCTCCGCCCATTGTGCGCGCCAGCACATACCCGTTCATGGCTGTGGGTACAGCTGCGGTGATAACCGCCGCTTCGAACACCACACCGTCGAGTCCGGTGAAGTGGGACAGCACAATGACAACTATCGGCGTGATGGCGAGCTTCATGATGGTGCCGGTCCACACAAGTGTATCCGGCTTGAGAGCTGCCTTGACCCTCAAGCCTGCCCCAACGGCCAGCAACCCTGCGCCAAGTGCTGCGCGGCCAAGCAGGTCGAGCCCGGTCTCCAGCGGCTCCCATAAGCCCAAACCGGACAAATTGATCAGCAGACCGGCGACGGCACCCCAGATGATCGGGTTCTTGAGCACCACGCGGATGATATTGGACAGGTTTGGGGTCTGCCCGCGGCCAAACGTTGCCAGTACCACTATATTGACGACGTTGATGGGGGGAACCAGCACAGCCATGATCAGCGCCACGTAAGCCGCCGGGCCTTCGCCAAACAATTTCAGGACAATGGCCAGCGCGATGAAGCCGTGAAACCTGGAACCGGCCTGAAACACGGAGGTGAACTGCGCATTGTCCATGCCGGTGCGTGCGTGCAGCAGCGGCTTGAGTGCAGAAAGCAGCCCCCACAGCACGCCGGTCATGGCCAGCATGGTGATGGCAAGTGGCCCGATGGGCATGGTTGCAAGGTCGATGCGGGCAAGCGTGATGCAAAGCAGGGCAGGGAACAGCAGCCAGAAGCATACCAACTCGATGCCACGCCAGTCCGGTTCGGGGATCAGCCCGGTGCGACGCACGATGTTACCGATAATGACCAGTGCAAAGATGGGCAGGATGCTTTCGAAGACGGCCATCAGATCAGCTTCCCGGGTCCGTCCTGATCATGCCGAGCCGGTCCAGCGCTCCTTGCAAAATCCAGGCAGCGGCCATCTTGTCGACGAGTTCAGCCCGGCGGGCGCGAGAACGGTCCGACTCGATGAGGACACGTTCAACGGCAGCAGTAGAAAGCCGCTCATCCCACAACAGGATCGGCAAGTCAGTAAGCTTGGCAAGGTTTCGGGCAAACGCATGGGTAGACTGGACCCGTGGGCCCTGACTGCCATCCATGTTCACCGGCAAACCCAGAACGAAGCCGACGGCGGCTTCATCCGTGGCCAGCTTGAGCAACTGATCGGCATCAGCTGTGAATTTGGTTCGCTTGATGGTGAGGCGTGGCGTGGCGATTGTCCTGAGCCGATCCGACACCGCGACGCCTATTGTCTTGGTGCCAAGATCGAGCCCGATCAGCGGGGCAGGACCACTCAGGCGCTGGGCAAGTTCATCAGGGCTGGACAGGATGCTCGACATTTCGTCTGCTTACGCTGGCAAGGCAGGGTGCGCAATCGGTACAGCGCATACCCGGCATGTTTCAAGCAGGGAGACAATCATGAAAGTGACGTGGTTTGGGCATTCGGCGTTCCGGGTGGAGTTTGCAGATTCGGTCATCCTGATTGACCCGTTCCTGTCGGGAAACCCGAAGTTTGAAGGAAGTGTGGAGAAGGCTGCTGAAGGATGCACCCACGTTGTACTGACCCACGGCCATGATGATCACATTGGCGATACGGTGGATATCTGCAAGGCAACCGGTGCCACGTTGATCGCGGTCTACGAGCTTGCCGTTCACCTGCACGAAAAGGGTGTCGAGAAGTTTGATCCGACCAATACAGGTGGTGCTGTCTATCACAAGGACTTCATGTGCACTTTCGTGCGCGCTGACCATTCTTCTTCATCAGGCGGTGTCTATCTTGGCAACCCGTGCGGCGTTGTCATTCGCCCACATGCGGACGGCAGTCCTGTGGTTTATCATATGGGCGACACTGACATCTTCGGTGACATGGGACTGATCGGGCGGCTCTATGAACCAACTGTTGGCCTGGTGCCAATTGGCGACCGGTTCACCATGAACCCGATAACGGCGGCCACGGCCTGCCGGAATTTCTTCGAGTTCAAGACGATCATCCCGTGTCACTACGGTACTTTTGATTTGCTGATTCCGGACGCCGATCCCTTCGTGAACGCCATGGCGGACCAGTCGGACCGGGTGAAAGTGCCATATATCGGCCAGACACTGGACCTGTCTGCCAGCGTGTGACGGCAATTGCCATTGCAGGGGCGGGGTGAGCGATGTTATCACCCGTCCCGAATTCCGGCCCCCATCATGGAGTCTTGAAGCCGATGTCAGTTGACCAGGCTACAGTGCGCCGCATTGCGCGGCTCGCCCGCATTCGCATTTCCGACAACGAAGTGCCGAAACTCGAAGGCGAATTGAACCGCATTCTCGACTGGATCGAGCTGCTGAACGAGGTCGACACCGATGCGGTCGAACCGATGACGTCAGTCGTGGAGACAAGCATGCGCCAGCGCGAAGACAAGGTCAGCGATGGCGGGTATCCGGACCGGGTGACAGGTAATGCGCCAGCCAGCGACGACAATTTCTTCATGGTGCCGAAAGTCGTCGAGTAGCTGGTCACCCACTGTTCGAGCTCAACGCCATTTTTCAGATCTGAAACGGATTGCAACAGATGTCCGATCTTACCCGACTGACCATTGCTGAGGCGCGCGACGCGCTGGCCAAGAAGGAGTTCTCAGCCGTCGATCTCACGGACGCCTATCTCGCGGCCATGGAAGTTCATCGCGACCTCAACGCCTACATCATCGAAACGCCGGAGAAGGCGCGCGAGATGGCGAAGGCCAGCGACGAGCGCATTGCGTCGGGCAAGGCAGGAACACTTGAAGGCATTCCGCTGGGCATCAAGGATCTGTTCGCCACCGAAGGCGTTCATACCCAGGCCTGCAGTCACATCCTGGACGGGTTCAAGCCAGCTTACGAGTCAACGGTCACGTCGAACCTGTGGCGCGATGGCGCGGTGATGCTGGGCAAGCTCAACATGGACGAGTTCGCCATGGGCTCTTCCAACGAGACGTCCTATTACGGCCCGGTGAAGAACCCCTGGAAGGCCAAAGGCGACAACAAGGATCTGGTGCCGGGTGGTTCATCTGGCGGGTCGGCGGCGGCTGTTGCCGCGCACATCTGCGCAGGTGCGACGGCGACTGATACAGGCGGCTCAATCCGTCAACCAGCTGCATTCACTGGCACGGTTGGCATCAAGCCCACTTATGGCCGGTGCTCGCGCTGGGGCATCGTGGCGTTCGCGTCATCGCTGGATCAGGCGGGTCCGATTGCCCGTGATGTGCGCGACGCCGCCATTCTGCTGAAGTCGATGGCGAGCGTGGACGAAAAAGACACGACGTCCGTGGATATTCCGGTGCCTGACTACGAAGCCGCTATCGGCAAGTCCGTGAAGGGCATGAAAATTGGTGTGCCGGCAGAATATCGCGTGGACGGCATGCCGGAAGAGATCGAGCGGCTGTGGCAGCAGGGTATTGCATGGCTCAAGGATGCCGGTGCCGAAATCGTCGACATTTCGCTGCCTCACACCAAGTATGCGCTCCCCGCATACTATATCGTCGCTCCTGCGGAAGCCTCGTCCAACCTGGCACGCTATGACGGCGTGCGTTATGGCTTGCGCATACCGGGCGAAGACATTGTCTCCATGTACGAAAACACCCGGGCGGAAGGTTTTGGCAAGGAAGTCCAGCGCCGCATCATGATTGGCACCTATGTGCTGTCAGCCGGGTATTATGACGCCTACTACGTCAAGGCACAGAAGGTGCGCACGCTTATCAAGCGCGATTTTGAAACTGTGTTTGCTGAAGGTGTGGATGCAATCCTGACGCCTGCAACGCCGTCTGCCGCCTTTGGCGTGGCTGATCAGGACATGGCATCGGACCCGGTCAAGATGTACCTGAACGATATTTTTACCGTGACGGTGAATATGGCTGGCTTGCCGGGCATCGCGGTGCCCGCAGGCCTGAACGACGCTGGCCTGCCGCTTGGCCTGCAGCTCATTGGCAAGCCGTTCGACGAAGCGACTCTGTTCCAGCTTTCGAACGTGATTGAGCAACAGGCCGGAAAGTTTTCAGCGTTTGATTGACATCTGTCAGTGTTGCCCGCTCACGGATGAGCTTGTATTCATTGATAGATGGTGAGTCGGGGGACAAGGGCGGATCAGCCAAACCCAAGGGACGCGCATGAGATTTTCCGGATTAGCAGCAGCACTCGCAGCAGTGGCCTTTACAGTCGTTGCCTGCGCGAACATTCCACCTGCCCACGCCAACTCGGCATGCACAAATCTTCGGGCCGAATACAACAAGACAGCGCGTCCAGGTTTCCTGCGCATTGTGAAGCGCAACCGCGATGTTGCGGCTTACTTTCGCAATGAGTTGCGCCGCGCGAAGAGTGGTGATCGGCCGACAAGAGCTGAAATGCGAAAGGCCTATGCCGAGACCCGTGGGGCATGCCGCAATGGAGCATGTCAGCGCGGAGCCAAGGCCGTTTACGCGGCAACCCTGCGCCTCTACACCTTCAACCGGCGCTGGAAGAATGCCGGTTGCCCGGGCTACCTGTCCAGCTGACGGGGCCTGAAAACGCGCACCAACACTTAGCAAAACCGGGGGCAATCATGAGCGGCAACTTGAAGGACCGGCCGTTTCTGCTGCTGATGCTCCGGGTGATGCGCATCATGCTCGGCATCTGTGCGGCAACACCGGTTGTTGTTGGCGGCGCCATCTTCTACAGCGTGACCAAGGTGCAGGGCAGGGGCGTGAACGAACTGACAGGTGCCGAGACGACGGGCCTTGGCATCATCACATTCTTGCTGCTTGTCAGCCTGGTCATGACGGTGCTGGCAACCAGAATCCTGCGCCAGAACGCCTGATCTTCGAGCTCATCACCTGATCAGCTGTTGCAAATGCGCCTCAGCGCTTGCCATTCGGCATTGGTAAGAATGGGTGGTTCCGATCCGCCTTCGCGTGGCTTGAGCCTGTCAATCCGCGATCTCGTGCCGGGATGAGTGGAGAACATGTCAGTCAGCGGTTTGAGCCGGTCGCTGAACGATGAGTCTGCGTCCTTGCCAGCCGATTTGGTACCGTCTGCCTTCTTTTTGCCAAGCGGCGAGCGCTCGAGCAACCGGGTGAAGAATGTCCGCAGTCCCTTGGGATCGATCTGCGCGCGATCCATCACCTTGCTGGCATAGGCATCGGCTGCCTCTTCGGCCTCGCGGCTGTAGCTTAAAACAGCCAGAACGCCGGCTACGCTTGAAATGGTTTCAGCGCCCTGGCCGGCGGTAAAAATACTGATGATTGCCTGAAGTCCGTATACGCGAACGATAGCTGCCTCCGGGTGGCGCAGCGCTACGTGGCCCAGTTCGTGGGCCAATACGCCAGCCACTTCATCAGGCGACTGCGCCTTGGCAATAAGCCCGGCCGACATGACCATCCGTCCACCGGGCAAGGCAAATGC
>JAWVYF010000144.1:0-7428 GCA_033722845.1 Anderseniella sp.
AGATCAATCTAGCAGGCCCCGCAATGGGGCCAGCACAAACATCACCGATGAAAACCCGCGCAGCGAGAGCGGCGGTGTAATCGGTCGGATCAAGCGCATGTTCGGCTTTGGCCGCAGCGATGAGACGCTGCGCGAGAGCCTCGAAGGCGTACTCGACAGGCACGCGGAAGAAGACGGCACCGACAGCTTCCGCGCAGATGCCAAGTCGATGATGCTGAACCTCATCGAGTTCTCCGGTTTGCGCATCGACGACGTGCTTGTGCCGCGCGCCGAGATCATTGCGGTCGATGCCGGCAGTACCGTGGCGGAACTGCTTGAGTATTTCCTCGATGCAGGCCATTCGCGCCTGCCCATTTATCGCGATACGCTCGACGAGCCGGTCGGCATGGTCCACATCAAGGACTTCCTTGGCTGGCTCAACAGCAAGGGCAAGCGCCGCGGCAATGGCAAGGCAGGCGCAAAGGGAGCCGGCGGCTGGTCATTGTCGGCAACCGATCTCAAGACGCAGGTGTCCGAGCTCGGCATCATGCGTGAGTTGCTCTATGTGCCGCCGTCCATGCCCGCACCGGACCTGCTCATCAAGATGCAGTCCACTCACTGCCACATGGCCATCGTCGTTGACGAGTATGGCGGCACCGATGGCCTCGTCACAATCGAGGACCTGGTCGAGGAGATCGTCGGCGACATTGCGGACGAGCATGATGAAAAAGACGAGTTGATCAGCCAGGTGAATGAAACGTCGTGGCTTGCCGATGCCAAGACCGAGATCGAGGATGCAGAAGAGCTGCTCGGTATCGAGCTTTTGTCTGAGGACGAGGAAGAAGAAGCCGATACGCTCGGCGGGCTTGTCTTCCACATGCTCGGCAGGGTGCCGGTACGTGGCGAGCTGATCCGCCATCCTTCAGGTATCGAGTTCGAGATCGTGGCGGCTGATCCGCGGCGTGTGCGCCGCATAGCCATTCACGCAGGCCGCCCGGCCAAGCCGGAAGGCAAGGCCGCATCGCCCGCTCCAAAGCCGGCAGAAAAGCCCGCTGACGAAAAGGTTTCCGGTTGATGGCTTTGCTGCAACAGCCGGCCTTGCCAGCTGATTGCATCCGGCAGGAGGGCATGTGATCGAGGCTCCGCCAGTTTTGCTGCCGCAGCGTTCGCTCGCTTTGGGTTGCCTGCTGTCTGCCATTGCCGGTGCCATCGCTACCCTGTCACTTCCACCCTACGACGTGTGGCTGGTGCTGCCGGTCTGTTTCACAGCACTTGTCTGGCTGGTTGATGGCGTAGCGGCGCGGCGATCGTTCTGGCGTGGATTTGCCGTCGGCTGGTCGTTTGCCTTCGGCTATTTCGTGCCATCCCTGTGGTGGATTTCCGAAGCCTTCTGGGTCGAGCCAGAGAAATTTGCTGCGCTGATTCCCTTTGCCGTGGCGGGACTGCCGTCATATCTCGCGTTGTACTGGGGCGTGGCCACGGGACTGGCTGCGCGCATCGCGGCCACCGGCATCAGCCGCATCCTGTTGCTTGGCGTATTGCTCGCCATTGCAGAGTGGTTGCGCGGCCATATGCTCACCGGCTTTCCCTGGAACCTGCCCGGTTACGGCGTCAGTTCGTTCGAAGGCCTGTCACAGGCTGCAAGCTTGGGTGGCATTTACTCACTTACCCTGCTGGTCATGCTGGCCGCCATGTCCCCGGCAGTCTTCTGGCAGGCCGGCCGGGCCGTATCGGTGCGCACGGCAGCTGTATTCTGTCTGCTCGCCCTGGGCACGCTGGGCGGTTTGCAGCTGTGGGGGACGCAGCGCATTGCCGCCTACGACGCTGCAGTGGCTGAGGCCGATCCTGCGCAGATCCGGCAGGTCCGCATCGTTCAGCCATCCATCCCCCAACAACACAAATGGGACCCGGCCCGGCGTCAGCAGATCATTGATACCTACCTGTCCCTGACGTCCGAGCCATGGAAAGCCGAGACCGCGGTGCCGCCACTGGTTGTGTGGCCCGAAAGCGCTTTGCCCCTGTTGCTTGCAGAAGAGGATGAATTGCGCGCCCGTATCTTGAGTTTGCTACCTGAAGGCGCGTTGCTGTTCACAGGCGGCCTGCATCGCACTGCGCAATCCGACGCAACGGCACGCATTTTCAACAGCCTCATGGTGCTTGGTGGGCAAGGCCAGGTGCTGGGCCGTCACGACAAGGTGCGTCTGGTACCGTTTGGTGAGTTTTTGCCGTTCTCCTTTATTTTGGAGCCTCTCGGCATCCGCCAGTTGGCCCGCTTGCCGTCAGGGTTTTCCGAAGGAGCTGCAGACCGGGTCATCAATGTGCCGGGCGCGCCGCCCTTTGCCGGTTTCATCTGTTACGAAGCGGTGTTTCCCCGCTCGTTCCCCTATGACAAGACGCCCAAGCTATTGATTAATGTAACGAATGACGCCTGGTTTGGGACCTCCGGCGGCCCACACCAGCATCTGGTCCAGTCGCGGTTCCGTGCCATTGAGCAGGGTGCGCCGATGATCCGGGCTGCCAACACCGGGATTTCCGCCATGGTCGATGCCACCGGCCGAATGCTGGCCACGCTGCCACTGCAACACACCGGCATTCTGGACCAGCCATTGCCACCTGGGCTCGGCAGCACCTGGTATCACCGGTTTGGTGACGGCCTCTTTCTGATCCTGTTAGCCCTTGCCCTCTCGGCAAATTTAATTTGTAGACTGAACAACCTATAATGGTGTACGACTATCCTTACTGGGGAGAGAGGTTGTTGAGTTGCTGCAGGCGAAAACCGCTTGAGATCGGGTAGCACCGTCAAGGTTTTCAAACTGTGGTGGCAGACCTCGCGCACATGAAACCATTGCTTGCAAGGGCGAAATCCCTTATTCGCCTCTATTTGAAGAACAGGTAGTAATGACAGCGAAGATGCCAAACCCGATTGATGTGCATGTTGGAAGCCGGTTGCGAATGCGGCGTATGCTTGTCGGCATGAGCCAGGAGAAGCTTGGTGAACACCTTGATCTGACCTTCCAGCAGGTACAGAAGTACGAAAAGGGCTCCAACCGGATCAGTGCCAGCAGGCTGTTCGACATGGCCCGCATTCTGGACGTACCGGTGCAGTTTTTCTTTGATGACATGCCCGGCCAGCCAACTGGAAAATCCGCTGAGGGGTTTGCCGAGAGCCAGGATTCCTTCCAGATGACGGATTTCCTGACCAGCTCCGAAGGTGCGCAGCTGATCCGTGCCTTTGCCGAAATTCAAAGTGCCGATGTGCGCCGCAAGGTCATCGATCTTGTCAAATCGATCTCGGCCCAGGCCGATCACTGAAATCCGGCCCAAAGGCCACTTGGCACATATCCCGCCAACTGCAAGCCCGGTGCAATCGCGCCGGGCAAAGCTGCAACTGGTTCTTGACGCCGTGCCCGCAGACTGACAAAAGGACGCCACTCATCGGCATCATATACAGATTTCTTTATATGATTCCGGAAAGGCACACCTTGCGGAGTTTGCAAAGCCATGGCGCGTCAGAACTATCTTTTTACCAGCGAGTCGGTATCCGAAGGTCATCCGGACAAGGTCTGTGACCGCATCTCGGATGAGATCGTTGATCTGGTTTACAAGGAAGCCCGCAAGACCGGGGTCGATCCTTGGACGGTACGCGTGGCCTGCGAAACCCTCACCACCACCAACCGTGTGGTCATCGCCGGTGAGGTCCGGGTGCCTGAAACACTGTTCAAGAAAGACAAGTCCGGCGCCGTTGTGAAGGATGCAGCCGGCAACCCGGTGATTGCGCCCGGCCGGTTCCGGTCCGCGGCCCGCCGCGCCATCCGCTCCATCGGATACGAGCAGGACGGCTTCCACTGGAAGACCTGCAAGGTGGACGTGCTGCTGCACGCCCAGTCTGCCGACATTGCCCAGGGCGTGGACAACGCTGCCGACCGCCAGGGCGAAGAAGGCGCTGGCGACCAGGGCATCATGTTCGGTTATGCCTGCCGCGAAACCCCTGACCTCATGCCGGCCCCGATCTACTACTCGCACAAGATTCTCGAGCTGATGGCCGAGGCCCGCCACAAGGGTGAGGGCGACGCAGGCAAGCTCGGCCCCGATGCCAAGAGCCAGGTCACCATTCGTTACGAGAACGGACAGCCTGCCGAGGTCACCTCCATCGTTGTGTCCACACAGCATCTCGATCCTTCCTGGGATTCGAACAAGGTGCGCTCGGTGGTCGAGCCTTACGTGCGCCAGGCGCTGGGCGACCTGCCGATAGCAAGCGATTGCAACTGGTACATCAACCCGACCGGCAAGTTCGTCATTGGCGGACCCGACGGCGATGCCGGCCTGACCGGCCGCAAGATCATCGTCGACACCTATGGCGGTGCTGCACCGCATGGCGGCGGCGCGTTCTCCGGCAAGGACACCACCAAGGTGGACCGCTCGGCCGCCTACGCTGCGCGCTATCTCGCCAAGAACATCGTCGCAGCCAAGCTTGCAGACCGCTGCACCATTCAGCTGTCATATGCCATCGGTGTGGCCCAGCCGCTGTCGATCTATGTCGACACCCACGGCACCGGCAAGGTGCACGAGACGGTGCTCGAAAATGCCATCCGCAAGGTCATGGACCTGTCGCCGTCAGGCATCCGCCGCACCCTCGACCTGAACAAGCCGATCTACGCCAAGACCGCTGCTTATGGTCACTTCGGCCGCAAGCCGGGTGCAGGTGGTGCGTTCTCGTGGGAAAAGACCAACCTCACCACCGCTCTCAAGGCGGCCGTGAAGGAACTGGCCTGATCCAACCCTGACAGGCATCTGCACATGACAACCGGATCCGGCGCCGGGCAATTTGGTGAAAAGTTTTTCGGCCGCCGGGCCGGTCAGTCCTTGCGGGCCAATCACGCCCGGCTGGTCGAAGAGCTTCTGCCGCGTGTGCGCTTGCCGGAAAGTCCGGACGCGCTTGACCGCCCCGTTTCGCTGTTCGATGTGCCCGTCCGCGAGGTCTGGCTCGAAGTCGGCTTTGGCGGCGGTGAACACCTTGCCTGGCAGGCGCAGGCCCATCCGCACGTTGGCATTATCGGCGCCGAACCGTTTATCAACGGAGTAGCCAAGCTGCTGTCCCAGGTCGAACAGCAGGACCTGAAGAATGTCCGCATCTGGGATGACGACATCCGCCCCCGCTTCGGCGAAATCGGCGATGCCACCATCTCGCGGGCGTTCCTGCTGTTTCCGGACCCGTGGCCCAAGTCGCGCCATCACAAGCGCCGCTTCGTCAATCAGTCCAACTTGGCTGAGCTCCATCGCATCCTCAAACCCGGTGCCGAGTTCCGTGTTGCCAGCGACATCGACGGATACATCCGCTGGACCCTGCGCGAGGTGATGATGCACGGGGGCTTCGAGTGGACGGCAGAAGGACCGGGCGACTGGCGGGTGCGCCCGGCGGACTGGCCGCAGACGCGGTACGAGGCGAAGGCGGTGCGCGAAGGCCGCTCGTCTGCCTACCTCACCTTCCGCCGCACCTGAAACACGCATCTGCTTGATATTTCCTCGCGTGGCGCGTATATGAAGAGCCAAGAAGTTCATTCTCATAGGTCTTCAATCTACGTTGAAGATCACGGTTCATGAGAGTGGGTCCCGCGGGGCCCGCTTTTTTTGTTGCCCGATGACTGTTGGTCATTGCCGCAAAACGGGAGATGCAGATGACGGCCGACATGGCCAGACGGTTGAAGCAGGAGCAAGGCGTGGCCGCCCGTGTGGCTGCCATTGTCGAGCCTGCCATCGAGGACCTGGGCTTTCGCCTGGTCCGCGTGAAGCTGTTTGGCAGTACGGTGCAGGTCATGGCGGAGCGCCCGGACGGATCGATGACCGTAGGCGGCTGCGAGGAGATATCGCGCACCGTCTCGCCGCTGCTTGATGTCGAGGACCCGATCTCGGGCAAGTACAGCCTGGAGGTATCATCGCCCGGCGTTGACCGGCCGCTGGTACGCCCGGAAGACTTTGAGCGCTGGGCAGGCTTCGAGGCCAAGATTGAATTGGCAACGCCACTGGCGGGCCGCAAGCGGTTCCGCGGCCGGCTTGAAGGGTTTGACGAGGGCGAAGTGCGCCTGTTCATCGAACCGCAGGAGAAGGGCGGTGATGAAGTGCTCATCGGCCTTGAGTTTGATGCCATCGGTGATGCCAAGCTGGTGATGACCGATGAACTGCTCGCGGCGGCCAGCCAGCGGGCAAAATCTGGTGAAGTCGGCGACGGTGCCGGCTGGGACCAGGAAATTGAACAACCAAATGACATTGAAGCGGAGTGATCAGATGTCAGAC
The DNA here is from genome assembly GCA_033722845.1 of Anderseniella sp. Lineage (GTDB taxonomy): Bacteria > Pseudomonadota > Alphaproteobacteria > Rhizobiales > Aestuariivirgaceae > Anderseniella. The sequence goes on from JAWVYF010000144.1 coordinate 6,271, forward strand.
GTCGCTGTAAGTGCAAACCGGCTCGAACTGCTGCAAATCGCAGACGCGGTAGCCCGCGAAAAATCCATCGACAAGATGGTGGTGATCGAGGCCATGCAGGACGCCATCCAGCGCGCCGCAAAGTCGCGCTATGGCGCTGAGAACGACATTCGTGCCGAGATCGATCCGCAAACCGGCGAAACCAAGCTGCACCGCTTCCTTGAAGTGGCCGAGGAAATCGAGAACGAAGCCACCCAGATCACCCTGGCAGAAGCGCTTGAGCGCAACCCGGGCGCGCGCATCGGCGACTTCCTGTCCGAGCCGTTGCCGCCGATCGATTTCGGTCGCATCGCTGCCCAGAACGCCAAGCAGGTGATCGTGCAGAAGGTGCGTGACGCCGAGCGCGAGCGGCAGTACGAAGAATACAAGGACCGTGTTGGCGAGATCGTGTCGGGTGTCGTCAAGCGTGCCGAGTATGGCAACATCATCGTCGACCTGGGCCGGGGCGAAGGCATTGTGCGCCGCGACGAAGGACTGCCACGCGAAATGTTCCGCAATGGCGACCGCATCCGCGCCTACATCTTCGATGTTCGCCGCGAACCGCGTGGTCCGCAGATCTTCCTGTCGCGCTCGCGGCCGGAATTCATGGCCAAGCTGTTCCAGCAGGAAGTGCCGGAAATCTATGACGGCATCGTCGAGGTTGTCGCCGTCGCCCGTGACCCGGGTTCGCGCGCCAAGATTTCGGTTCGCTCGAAGGATAGCTCCATCGACCCCGTCGGCGCTTGTGTCGGCATGCGCGGGTCTCGCGTGCAGGCCGTGGTCAACGAGCTGCAGGGTGAGAAGATCGACATCATTCCCTGGACGCCCGATGCAGCCAGCTTCATCGTCAACGCGCTGGCTCCGGCTGAAGTGGCCAAGGTCGTGCTGGATGAAGACGCCCAGCGCATCGAGGTCGTGGTGCCGGACGAGCAGCTCTCGCTCGCCATTGGCCGCCGGGGCCAGAACGTCCGCCTGGCATCACAGCTGTCCGGTTGGGACATCGACATTCTGACCGAGGCGGAAGAATCCGAACGCCGGCAGAAGGAATTCGCAGATCGCACCCAGCGCTTCACTGAAGCGCTTGACGTGGACGAGATGCTTGCCCAGCTGCTGGCGTCCGAAGGCTTCGATTCAATCGAG
>JAWVYF010000145.1:0-7413 GCA_033722845.1 Anderseniella sp.
AGCCCAGCGCCACCTGGGGCTGCAGTTTGAGCGCCGCAAGCTCGCCAAAACCTACGTCGCCATCGTCTCCGGCGTCATTGCGGCAGACGACGGCGAAATCGATCTGCCGCTGATTGCCGACTGGCCCAACCGGCCCTTGCAGAAGGTGTGTCACGAAACCGGCAAGCCTGCGCTCACCCGCTGGCGGGTGCTGGAGCGCACAGCCGGCGCGACCCGCGTTCAGCTTGAGCCGCACACCGGGCGCTCGCACCAGTTGCGCGTGCACATGCGCGAGCTTGGCCACTCGATCCTCGGCGACCCCCTCTATGGCGATGCGGAGTCTGCCCCGCGCCTGATGCTGCATGCCCATACGCTCGAGCTGCATCACCCTGCAGATGGTGTACGCCTGAAACTGGAAGCGCCGGTGCCGTTCTAGGGCGTTTGCGGCCACCAGTCCGGCGGCAGCGTGCCGGTCGTCACCAGATAAAGCCACGCCGATACGGTCAGCACCGACAGCGCGGTGGTGAACATCACCGTGGCGCTGGAGCGTTCAACCCACACCCCATACTGCTGCGCAATCACGAACACGTTGGTGGCCGTGGGCAGCGAGGCCAGCAACACTGCCGTGTAGGCCCACACGGGATCGAAGTCCCCCATCCATGACAGGGTGAAGTACATCAGTATCGGATGAACGATCAGCTTGATCGGCACGATGTAGCCCAGCGCCAGCGGCACCCGCTTGAGCGGCCTCAGTGCCAGCGTGACCCCCATGGCAAACAGCGCACACGGCGCTGCGGCTTGTGCCAGATAGTCGATCAGCCGGGTAATCGCGTCGGGCAATTCCACATCAGCAAACGCCAGCGCAATGCCGGCAATGGTGGCGACGATGAACGGATGGGTGAAGATCTTGCGCAACACATCCAGAACCAGCTGCCCGGGCGACTGGCGCTGCTCGCCATGCAACGCCATCAGCGCCGGGGCCATGATGAAGTGCATGGTGTTCTCGAAACAGATGATGAGCGCGACAGGCACCGCCGCGCGTTCGCCCAGCGCCAGAATGGCGACAGCCGCGCCCATGTAGCCGATATTGCCGTAGGCACCCGCCAGCCCCTGCATGGTTGCTTCGCCAACATTGCCGCGCGTGCCGATGATGCCCAGCACGAAGGTCAGCAGGAAGATTGCATAGGTGGCGACGACGTCAGCGCCGATGAAGCCGAAGTTCGCCAGTTGCTCGACCGGGGTGCGCGACAACAGCTTGATGAACAACGCCGGCAGGGCAACGTAAACAATGAACGTGTTCAGCCAGCCAAGCGCCTCGAGCGGCTGACGGGTAATGCGCGCGGTAACAAAGCCGATCACGATCAGCCCGAACAGCGGCAGGATCAGTCCGAGGATTTGCATCATGAATGGTCGGGTCCGGCGGGCAGTTCGGCCTGGATGGCGTCCGTCAGCTTTAGGCCAATCGCGGCTGCAGGGCAAATGCGCCCCGCGCATGGCATCCACGCGCCAACGGGTTCCTCAGCAGGCAGATGAACGGTGGGTGAACGGTTCACTCAGTTTCGGTTCAGTCACCTTGCGTCATGTTGTTGCTCATACCGGGGACAGACAAAGCAACTGACTGAAACGCAACCAAAAGGACTGAACCAATGACCAACCCCTCCATCAACCGCCGCTCCTTCTTCCGCTCCTTCGTCGCTCCGGCTCTCGCCGTTGCCGTTGTCGCCACTGCGGCTACTGCCACCACCAACATCACCACCGCCGAGGCTGGCACCCCCTCATACAACAAGGGTTTCGCCAAGGGTAAAAAGGTAGGCCGCACGCAGGGCTACCAGGACGGCTACAAGGGAGCCTACATGGCTTCCTATGAAGACGAAATCATCTCGGGCGGCTCGGGCTATGGCACCTTCAGTGAGATCAACTGGGAAGAGTACAAGAAGGGTTACAAGGCAGGCTTCAAGGTGGGCTACATGTCCGGATACAAGTCCGGCGAGCGTGATGGTAATCAGCAGGGCCGTGATGACGCCAAGCAATGGAAGGCAGATCTGCGCGAAGAAATGCGCCAGTGCATGAAGTACGGCAACTGCGACTGAGCCGTCCATCGCAGGCACTGCGCCATGCAAGGCCCTGCCCCCTTTTCCGGGGCGGGGCTTTACCCGTATATGGGATCAGCAACAATTCACCGGAGCCGCACCCCATGCGCTATGCCATCACCCCGCCCGAACGGGCTCACCTTGCCGTACGCGGTTCAGACGAAATCTATCCGGTGCGCCGGGTCTATTGCGTTGGCCGCAACTATGCTGCCCATGCCATCGAAATGGGCCATGACCCGGACCGCGAAGACCCGTTCTTCTTTCTCAAGTGCCCGGAAAACATCGTCACCGGCGGGGGTGACTTCCCCTATCCGCCTGCCTCGTCAGACGTACACCACGAGATCGAAACCGTGGTGGCGCTGGGCAGCGGCGGGCGCGACATCGCGGTCGAGGACGCGCTCGAGCACGTGTTCGGCTATGGCCTCGGCCTCGACATGACCCGGCGCGACTTGCAGGGCCAGATGAAGAAGCAGGGCCGGCCCTGGGAAATCGGCAAGGCGTTCGATCATTCAGCCCCCATGACGGAACTGGTGCGGGCCTCGGAAATCGGCCACCCGGGCTCAGGTGCCATCTGGCTGAAGGTGAATGGCGAGGTGCGGCAGGAAGGCGACATGAACCAGATGATCTGGAAGGTGCCGGAGATGATCGCCTATCTATCGCGGCTGTTCGAGCTGGCCCCGGGCGACCTGATCATGACCGGCACCCCGTCAGGCGTTGGTCCGGTCAGCCGTGGCGATCAGTTGCACGGGTTTGCACAAGGCATTGGCGAGCTTCACTGCAAGGTGGCGTGAGCTAGGGCGGCCAGCTTGGGCCCCCACCCCAGCGGGTTGATCAGGCCGAATGCCCAGGCGGCGTTGATCAGGACCCCGATGGACAGGTCTGCGATCACGACCCATTTGCCGACTTTCAAGACTTTCCAGAGCATGCCGCGATGTGCCTCTTTGATACAGCGGTTTAAGAACTCGCTCATAATCAGCAAGGCGCGGGCCAGCGGCGGCAGATGTGAAGGCGGGAATTCTCAGCCGGCTGCTGTAAAGCGCAGCGACGGCAATCCGAAAGAGATGACAGAGAGATTGAGCGAGTTGCGAACCGCAAGGCACAACATGATGGCGCGCGCGCCCATGGCAAGTGCGGTGGCAGCGGCTGCACCCTCGATGCCGAAGTGCGGCACCAGCAGGAACGACAGGCAGACGTTGAACACCAGTGCCGTGGCCGATGCCACCAGCATGTCGCGCTGGCGGCCGGTGGTGATCAGCAGCTCGGCTGATTGTCCTGCAACGGCCCGCAATATCAGGCCGGCGCCCAGGATCCACATGGACGTGTAGCCTGCAGCAAAGCTTTCTCCGAAGGCGGCCAGCAGCCAGGGACCGGCCACCAAAGTGGCGGCAACCGCCAGTGCGGTAAACCAGAACGTGGCACGGGTCGTGGCCCAGACCGCTTCCTGCAGCTTTTTGCGGTCTGCCAGCGCGTTGGAAATGGAAAACCCGCGCGCCGACACGAAATAGAACGCGTAGTAGACGAAGTTGGCCAACGCCAACGCGCGCGCTGCCGCGAAGTAGACGCTGACCTGATCCGGATCCAGCAGGATGCCCAGCACCAGCACGTCAGAATAGATCAGCAGGTCCTCGACGCCGGAGACCAGCATCAGCGGGATCGACGCCTTGAACCAGACCCGGCGGCTGCCGGTGATGGACTGCGGGGTTGCGGCCTGCGGCTCGCCGGTCATGGCGCGAGACACCACGACGAGCAGACCGACCGAGATAATCGCCATGGCCGAGACGACCACCACAGAAACGGCTGTAAGGTCGAGCACGGTGCCTGCGAAGTAGAACGCGGCACACCCGGCCATGATAATCAGCGGACGCAGCAGATAGATCGGGACACTGGTCAGCCTGTACCAGCCGTGCGCGCGCGCAACGCCTTCAAGGAAGTTCTGCGTTGCCAGGAACGGAAGACCGGCGGCCACCATCAGGATCATCAGGCCAACGCGGTTGTCGAGCCAATTGCCAGCCATCGCGAGGATGACGGCAATGCCGGCGATCATCAGCGAAGCAAGCAGCACTGTGCGCAGGCCGAACCGGAAGAATGCCTTTGCTGACCCATGCCGCCCGCGTGCCCGGTAGCGCGGCAGAAAGCGCACGGCAGATTCCGCAATCCCCAGAGGCGCAAAAGCCCCAAGCATGACGAGCCAGGTCCAGGCAGTGACATAGCTGCCATAGTCGCCGAGGTCCATCATCCGGGCCAGAAACACCTGCAATAAGAAGACCAGCCCGGCGCTTGCCACGCGAATGGCAAACGCGATGGCTGCATCAAGAAGGTGTGAGCGGCCAGGCGGTGCGGTCAACGATGCCTGAGCAGCGTGCATTATTGCAGTCTCGGTGATGCTGCGAGCTGGCGCACGCCGGCCGGCAGGTTTTCAAACAGGACTTTGAGTTGCGGGCGGATGTGGTTCAACCACGCCCTGCCATACAGCCAGCCGCGCAGTGTGTAGGCGCGGCTGAAGGCCTGCAGTTCGCAGGTCAGGTTGCTCCAGTCGTCCTTGTAGGCAGCGGCATTGCCGAGCAGGTCATAGGCCCGGATGCCGTTCTCGATGCACCAGCACACGGTTGCTTCCATCTGCACCTTGCCGGGCGAGAGCTTGTTCAGGTCCCAGTCAAAGCCACCAATGTAGGCATAAAGATGCCTGTTCCGGATCATCGAAACCTCGATCGCCACCGGCTGGCCAGCGGCTTCCAGCACAAAGGCTACAGCCCCTTCCCTGCTCTGTTCGTCACCGGTCAGGCTGGCCAGGAACCTGTCATAGCCTTCAATGGCGAACCCCCGGCTGATACGGCCGGTTTCGGCCAACCACCGCCTTTTCATGGCAACACACGCGTGCACCAGTGCAGGAAACTCGTCGCTGCCGGGCCAGACCACGCGGAACGTCAATTCGCCAGCCTGTTTTTCCAGCCGGTTGCGGCGCTTCACGCGCTTCCGGCTGCGCTTGTCGCCATTGCCGTCAAGAAATGCGTCTGCGCTGGCAAACTGGCTCAGGTCGAGGCTGCTGGACTGGTTGTGATAGCCGGTCACCCGTGCCTTGCCCGGCATGATGGCCACCAGTGGCGAGTGCACCGGCACGAGATCGAATGCGACTGCATCACAGCCATCAGGCTTGCGGAAGAACTCTGTCAGCAGGCGCATGCTCTCGGGGCAGAAACCTGTCGGGTCGGTCAGCATTCCGCCGTACTGGGTATGCGGTTCCCCCAAAGGCTTCAGCATGCGCACACCTCCTGCAACACACGAAACCATGGCAGGAATCAGCGCAATCAGGCGCGATGCCTTCCACACACAAATGATGCGCGGCGTCACGCCGGGCAAAGAACCCGAGATGCTGGCCACCCAGTTGCGGCACCAGTCGAAGGTCTGGAAGTAGGCCAGCTCGCCGCGATGACGGCGCTCCAGCGCCTCCCAATCGTCACGCAATTCGTCAATGCCAGCCAGGGTTGTAACTTCACGCAGTTCTACCGTGACGACTGCAGCAAAATCATTGCTCGTGAAAGGTTTGGTCATGGATTGCGCCATCCGGATCATCTTGTGGTTGGCGCTTACCGTCCCGAAATGAGAGATATGCACCGATCTTGCCCGGGAATGAGCAAGCACCATGCCAAATGAATTGTCCTAACGGCGTTATATGGCGTTCAGCATTCAGGTAGGTTAACGGCCAGTCCCCCAAGGCTGGTTTCCTTGTATTTTTCGGACATATCCACGCCGGTCTGGCGCATGGCCTCAATGCAGTTGTCGAGCGGCATGAAGTGCTGGCCGTCACCATGCAGCGCCAGCGATGCGGCTGAGACGGCCTTGATCGCCCCCAGCCCATTGCGTTCAATGCACGGAACCTGGACCAGCCCGCCGACGGGATCGCAGCTCATGCCCAAATGATGCTCAAGAGCGATTTCCGCCGCGTTCTCGATTTGCTCATTGGTGCCGCCAAGGGCAGCGCACAGGCCTGATGCCGCCATCGCAGCGGCCGAGCCTACCTCACCCTGACAGCCCACCTCAGCGCCGGAAATCGAGGCGTTGTGCTTGATCAGCCCGCCAATGGCTGCCGCGGTCAGCAGGAATGTTCGCAGGCCCTCATCGCTGGAGCCGATGCAATGGTCGCGGTAATAGCGCATCACAGCCGGCACAACGCCTGCAGCGCCGTTGGTGGGTGACGTGACCACCTTGCCGCCGGCCGCGTTCTCCTCGTTGACGGCCATTGCGTAGACGCTCATCCAGTCATTGGCGACGTGGGGCTGTGCCATGTTGGAGCCGCGCTGCTCCTGCAGCCGCTCGTAAATCTTCTTGGCCCGGCGGCGCACGTTGAGCCCGCCCGGCAGAATACCGTCTTCGCGCAACCCCCTGTCGATGCAGCCGGACATGGCCTTCCACACCTCATCAAGCCGCGCATTCAGATCATGCGGCTCCATGTGAGCCTGCTCGTTGGCGCGTTTCATCTCGGCAATGGTCTTGCCGTGCTTCGCGCCCATCTCGAGCATCTCTTTGGCGGTGGCGAACGGATACTGGTATCCGGCGTCCTGCTTGGCCGCCTTGAGGCCCTTGGGCGTGCGGTCAAGCTCTTCAAGCTCGGCTGCCGTCAGCACAAATCCGCCGCCAATCGAGTAATAGGTCTGTTCATGGCGCAACGCCCCCGCCGCGTCGAACGCCTTGAACACCAGCCCGTTGGCATGTCCTGGCAGCGGCGGGCCATAATCAAACACCAGGTCTTCTTCCGGGATGAACTTCAGCGGCGGCAAGCCGTCCGGCGTTACGTGCCCCGTCTGCGATACCTGCTGCAGTGCCGTTTCTGCCTCGTCCGGATCAATCGTGGCGGGCTCAAAGCCGCACAATCCCAGGATCACGGCCCGGTCAGTGGCGTGCCCCTTGCCGGTGAAGGCCAACGAGCCATGCAGGCTGCAGCTGACATGCGCCGGTTCGCCCGCACCGGGGATCGGGGTTATGCCGCCACGCAGGTCTGCGAGGAAGCGGGCAGCCGCCGTCATGGGACCCATCGTGTGGGATGACGACGGGCCAATGCCGATCTTGAAAATGTCGAAAACGGATAGGAACATGACGCGTAGGTATAGTTGATCTCACGCCGCAAGATACTGTTAAAGATAGCTGGTGCAATCCGCAGCACGACACCAAAATGACTGAACACGGCATGAGTATCAAACCGCCATCACGACAGGAGCTTTTCATGTCCCACATCGACCGACGCAAATTTGCAGGCCTTGCTCTTGCCACCGTGGCTGCAGGCCAGTTTGCCACCCAGCCACTGTTCGCCAAAATGACCCAGGGGGTGCAGGTCAACAAACCCATCGAC
>JAWVYF010000146.1:0-7369 GCA_033722845.1 Anderseniella sp.
ACAGCAGCATGATGCCCAGCAGCAACCAGAAGTTCGGTGTCAGGAAGGCCGCCAGAATAATCAGCAGGTAGAGCGTGGGGATCGAAGTCCAGATTTCTATGAAGCGCTGGAACAACAGGTCCGTCCAGCAACCGAAATAGCCCTGCACCGCCCCGGCCGCCACGCCCACGATGGACGACAGCACCGTGAGGATGAGGCCGAACAGCACCGAAATGCGGAAGCCGTACATCAGCCGCGCAATGACGGCGCGGCCCTGCTCGGCAGTGCCGAGCCAGTTCATGTTGCCGAACACGCAGTTGATGTCTTCAACGCCCTTCTCATAGCGTTTGCAGGCGTCTTCCTTGCTGAGCAGAAAGGCCGGCGGTGACGGGGCCGGGCTCGGCAGTTCATTGTTCACGGTCTGGTAGGAGTAGCGGATCGGCGGCCAGACCATCCAGCCATTGTTGTTCACTTCCTCCTGGATGAACGGATCGCGGAAGTCCGTTCGCGCCAGAAAGCCGCCAAACTTCGATTCCGGATATTCATTGAACACCGGCAACAGGATCTCGCCCTTGTAGGACGCGATGATCGGCCGGTCATTGGCAATGAACTCCGCCGCCAGCGAGGCCAGGAACAGGAACAGGAAAATCCAGAAAGACCAGTAGCCGCGCTTGTTGGCCTTGAACAGCTGCAGCCGGCGCTGGTTAATGCCGGAAAGCCGCGACGGCTTCTTCGGCTTCAGGTCGATCTCGTCGATATGTGCGGTGTTGGCATCCATGCGCGCTACACCTGCCGGCTTTCAAAGTCGATGCGCGGGTCGATCCAGGTATAGATCAGGTCGGTGATCAGGTTCATCACCAATCCCAGCAGCGAGAAGATGTAGAGCGTGGCGAACACCACCGGGTAGTCGCGGTTCACCGCGGCCTCAAAGCCCAAAAGGCCCAGCCCGTCCAGCGAGAAAATCTGCTCGATCAGCAGCGAGCCTGCGAAGAACGCCCCGATGAAGGCACCGGGAAAGCCGGCAATCACGATCAGCATGGCGTTGCGGAACACATGACCGTACAGCACGCGCCGTTCGGTCAGGCCCTTGGCCCGCGCCGTCATCACGTACTGCTTCTTGATTTCGTCCAGGAACGAGTTCTTGGTCAACAGCGTCATGGTGGCGAACGACGATACCGCCAGTGCGGTCAGCGGCAGCACAAGGTGCCAGGCGTAATCGACGATCTTGTCCCACCAGTTGAGGTCGGCGAAATTGTCTGACACCAGCCCTCTCAACGGGAAGATGTTCCAGAACGAACCGCCGGCAAACAACACCACCAGCAATACCGCGAACAGGAATGACGGGATCGCGTAGCCGACAATGATCACGGCAGACGTCCACACGTCGAATTTCGAGCCGTCACGTACCGCCTTGGCCACGCCTAGCGGAATGGAGATGGCATAGGATACGAACGTCAGCCACAGCCCCAGCGAAATTGAAACGGGGAGCTTCTCCTTGATCAGCTGCAGCACCGGCACATCGCGGAAATAGCTCTGCCCGAAATCGAACATGGCGTAGTTCTTGAGCATCAGGAAAAACCGCTCATGCGCCGGCTTGTCGAAGCCGAACTGCTCTTCCAGCTTCTTGATGAACTCGGGGTCAAGGCCTTGCGCACCGCGATACTTGAAACCGCCTTCAGCGGCTGCGCCCGCACCTGCAGCCTGACCGCCGCCAACTTCTCCACCACCCGAGCCACCACCGATGCGTGCCGTGGCGCCCACATCGGTGCCCTGCAACTGCGCCAGCACCCGCTCCACCGGACCGCCTGGAGCGAACTGGATGATCGCAAACGAAATCAGCATGATGCCGAACAATGTCGGGATCATCAGCAAAAGCCGTTTGAGGATGTAGCCACCCATGTAGCGTGCCCGTTCTGTTGAAGGTTAGCTGGCGTGAGATACAACGAACAGAAGTGATTCGGCGTCAGGGACCCTTTTTCACACTAGCCGCCTTGGCCGCATCAATCCACCAGGTGTCAAGCACTGCGCGGCCGAACTTCGGCTTGTTCGCGGGCCTGCCGAAGATGTTCCAGTAGGCCAGCGTGTGCGCGCCCTTGTACCATTGCGGCACCCAGAACTGTTCTGCCCTGAGCACCCGGTCCAGCACCCGCGCGGCAACGACAAGGCTGTCGCGGTCCTTTGCCTGCATGATGTTGCCGATCAGCGCATCGACAGCTTCGCTCTTGAGGCCGGACAGGTTGAAGCTGCCGGGAACGTCGGCCGTGGCCGAAGAGAAAAACGCCTTCAGTTCCACGCCCGGCGTCTGCGACATTGAATAGCGCTGTACCAGCACGTCGAAGTCGAAGCTTTTGAGCCGCTCCTGGTACTGCGCCGCCTCCACCTGGCGGATGGTGGCATTGATGCCGAGCAGCTTGAGGTTCCGCACATAAGGTGCAATGACCCGTTCAAACGTTGGCGCGAAGATCAGGAACTCAATGGCCAGCGGTTCGCCCTTGTCGTTGGTGCGCACACCATTGACCGCTTTCCAGCCCGCCTCATCAAGCAACTGCGCTGCCTGGCGCAGCAGCTTGCGATCCTGGCCCGACCCGTTCGACACCGGCGGTTCATAAGCCTCGCCAAAAACGCTTTCAGGCAGCTTTTCTTTCAGCGGTTCGAGCAGCGCCAGCTCATCTGGGCCCGGCGTGCCCGAGGCTCGCATTGCAGAGTTCTCGAAGAACGATCCGGTGCGCTTGTAGGCATCGAAGAACAGGTTCTTGTTGGTCCACTCATAGTCGAACGCAAGATCGAGCGCGCGACGCACGCGCACGTCCGAAAACTTGTCCAGGCGCATGTTGAGGAAAAACCCCTGCGCACCTGATGCACGCTCATCGGGCAGGGTTTCCTTGATCAACCGGCCTTCCTTCACCGAGTTGAGGTCGTACTCGGTCGCCCAGCTCTTCGAGGTGAACTCTTCGCGCAGGTCCAGCTGGCCTGCCTTGAGCGCTTCCAGCTCGGTCGTGCGGTCGCGAAAATAAAGCAGCTTGATCTCGCCGAAATTGTGCCGCCCACGATTGACCGGCAGGTCCTTCGCCCAATAATCGTCGCGCAGTTCATAGGTGATGAAGCTGCCCTGGTTGAGCTCCTTTACCTTGTAGGGGCCTGAGCCCAGCGGCGGCTGCAGCGTGGTCTTGTCGAAGTCGTTTTCGGTGTAATAGGCCTTGGAGAAGATGGGCAATTGCGCCACGGTCAGCGGCAGGTCACGTACGTTCGATCCCTTGAAGCTGTAGGTCAGCTTTGCTGGTCCATCCGTCGTGCAGGCATCAACGTCCTGCAGCGCCACCGCATATTGCGGCAGGCCATCTTCCTTCAGCAGCGTAAACGTATTGCAGACATCCTCTGATGTAAGCTGGCTGCCATCGGAGAACTTTGCCCGCTCGTCCAGCCAGAACGTGACTGACATGCCATCATCGGCGACTTCAGCCTGCCTGGCAGCCAGCGCATACACTGCATCCGGCTCGTCCTCGTTGCGGGTCATCAGGCTGTCGAACAGCAAATCGATGTGCTGGGCCGGCTCACCTTTCAGGATGTATCCATTGAGGCTGTCGAAGGTGATGCGGCCCGCCGTTCCCAGCGTGGTGATCCGCCCACCCTTGGGCGCATCCGGGTTCACGTAGGGCAGATGAGCAAAGCCCGCCGGCAGCGCCAGCTTGCCGAATGCCGAAAGCCCGTGCCGCGGTTCCGCCGTCGCCGGATTTGTCAGCGCGATCAGGCCGACGAGCGCCGGTAGGACGAGGCGCCGCATCAGGCCTTCACCTTTGCGGCCCTGGCTTCGTCCCACCACCAGATCGACGGGAAACCAACCGAATGATCAGGCAGTTTTTCAGGCCGGCCAAACCGGTTCCAGTGTGCGATGCGTTCATATGGGATGTTCCACATCGGCACCACGTAGTGGTTCCACAACAGCACCCGGTCCAGTGCCCGGCAGGCTGCCACCAGCTCTTCTCGGTCCTTGGCAAAGATGATCTTGTCGATCAGCTTGTCGACGGCCGGGTTCTTGATGCCGATGAAATTGCGGCTGCCCTGGCGGTCGGCGGCTTCCGAGCCCCAGAAATTGCGTTGCTCGTTGCCCGGCGACAGCGACTGACCCCAGCTGCCGACAATGCAGTCATACTCGAACGCCTGCACCCGGCGCTCGTACTGGGCCGAGTCGATGGTGCGCACCGTGCTCTGGATGCCGAGCAGCTTGAGCTGGTTGACGTAAGGCAGTACCACGCGCTCGAACAGCGGCGAGACCAGCAGGAACTCGATTTCGAAAGCCTCGCCCTTGGCGTTGCGCATTACGCGGTCATTGCCAACTGTCCAGCCGGCATCTGACAACAGCTTTGCAGCCATGCGCAGATTGTTGCGTTTGTCTGCCGGCGAGGCGTAGACCGGGTTCTTGTATTCCGTGGTAAACACGTCTGCCGGCACCTGGTCCTTCACCTCGTTGAGGATATCCAGCTCCTTGCCGGTGGGAAGCCCGCTCCACGCCAGCTCCGAGTTGGCAAAGTAGCTTGCCGTGCGAACGTACTGGCCGAAGAACAGGTTCTGGTTGGCCCACTCGAAGTCGAACGCATAGTTAAGCGCCTGCCGCACCCGAGCATCGGAAAACCGCTCGCGCCGGGTATTGAACACATAGGCCTGCATGCCGTCGGGGTTCTTCAGGTAGATTTCTTCCTTGATAACATCGCCGCGTTTGGCTGCCGGAAAGTCGTATGACGTTGCCCAGTCCTTGGAAGAGCTTTCGGCGCGGAAGTCGTATTCATCGCCCTTGAAGCCTTCCATCGCGATTGTGTTGTCGCGGTAGTACAGCACGAAGATCTCGTCGAAATTATTCTTGCCGCGGTTCACCGGCAGATCGGCTGCCCAGTAGTCCTTTACCCGTTCGATGGTGATCGAGTTGCCGGGCTTCACCTCGGCAATGCGGTAAGCCCCGTTGCCAAGTGGCACCTCAAGCGTCGTGCTGTTGATGTCGCGGTTTTCGCCCTTGGCGTTCTTTCCGGTCCACCACGCCTTCGACAGGACCGGAATCTGTCCAACGATCTGTGGCAGTTCCCTGTTGCCGGACTCGGAAAACCGGAACGTCACTTCGTGGTCGCCGGTTTGCTCCGACGAGGTCACGTTGGCGTAGTACGCATTATAAAACGGATGCGCGCCCTTCAGTGCCTCCAGCGACCAGATCACGTCTTCCGGCGTAATCGGCGAGCCATCATGAAAGCGGGCTTCCTTGTTCAACCGGTAGGTGACCCACGAGAAATCGTCCGGCTTCTTCACCGCTTCAGCGATCAAGCCATACTCGGACCCGGCTTCATCCAGCGACGAGTCCATCAGCGTGTCGAACGTCTGCCCGACAATCCCCGCCGAACTGCCCTTGAAGGTGAACGGATTGAGACTGTCGAACGAACCCAGCGCAAATACTCTGGCCCGCCCGCCCTTCGGCGCTTGCGGATTGACGTAGTCGAAGTGCTCAAAGCCTTCCGGGTACTTCAGGTTGCCGAACAGCGACAGCCCGTGCCGCCACTCAGGTTCCGCCGCGCGCGCAGCTGCACCGGGCAGGACGTGGATGACGCCGGTTGCGGCGGTAAGCTGTAGCAAGGTTCTGCGGTCAATCACGTCGGGGCTCCTTCGAACGAAAGCGATCTCGTTTCTCCAGGCTAAACTCTAGGAACTTCGCGGCCAAAATAAAACACCGGCAGAAGCTGCCGGTGTTAAATCATGGTAATTGTTGCGTGAGCTGGCCCGCAGGGCCTGCGCCTGCCAGCCTATTCGGTCGGGAACGGGACCGGGCTGCCGGACAGCGTCTGCAGATATGCCAGAAGGTTGGCGCGATCCTCGGACTTGCTCAGCTTGAATGCCATCTTGGTGCCGTTGGCGAAGCCCTTCGGGTTTGCAAGGAAGGCGTAGATGTTTTCGTAGCTCCAGTTCTCCGACGACTTTTCCTGCAAGGCGTTGGAGTAGGAGTAGCCTTCATGGGTGCCGATCGGGCGTCCGACGATGCCATACAGGTTGGGGCCGGTCTTGTTGGCGCCGCCTTCTTCATTGGTGTGGCAGGAGCTGCACTTCTTGAACACCTTCTGGCCTTCGTCGGCGTTGGCGGACGCAAGCAAGGTGGCCAGCGATACCTTCTGCTCTTCTGCAGCTGCCGTCTCTGAACCGCCTTCAGCAACCTCGATCGCAATTGCCGCCTGTTCGGGCTTTTCTGCGTGGTAGACGCTGTCAGCCAGGATGTTCAGCCCCATTACAAGCAACCCAGAGCCCAGCAGAGCGCCTGCGATCTTGTTTACCGTCATTGTGTCCATTCCGAACATCTTCGCCCTCGAACCGTTATTATTGGTATGTGGGTAGGCCCTCGCCAGCCATCAACCCTTGTGAATGCGGCGCGCAAACTAGTTGTTTCTATACGCGCGTGCAACACCTATAAGGCGGCGAGTGTCCATATGCCGCGCTGGACTTTTGGCCTAAGCCTTGCCAACACCAGACCGCGCAGGACGTGAGCAAGCAGGCCGGAGGTAACATGGGGTTGCGGGGAAAAAGAATTGCCTATCAGGGCGAGCCGGGAGCAAACTCGCATATTGCCTGTCTAGAGGCCTATCCGGACATGGACCCGGTTGCCTGCCGCACCTTTGAAGACGCTTTCGCCGCCGTGGCGGAGGGCGATGTCGCGCTTGCCATGATCCCGATCGACAACACCGTCGCCGGCCGGGTAGCCGACATTCACCATCTCATGCCGGCATCCAACCTGTTCATCGTTGGAGAGCATTTCTTGCGGGTGCGCCACCAGCTTCTGGTGCTGCCCGGCACCACGCCGCAAGATCTGAAGCGGATCACCAGCCACACCCATGCGCTCGGCCAGTGCCGCCGGGTCATTGCCGAGATGGGGCTGGAGGCTGTTGTGGCTGTGGACACGGCAGGTGCTGCAAAGGATCTCGCCCGCACACAGGACAAGTCCACCGCCGTCATCGCGTCGGCCAAGGCCGCTGAAATCTACGGTCTTGAGGTCCTGCGTCCCGATATCGAGGACGAGGACCATAACACCACGCGCTTCGTGGTCATGTCTGCCGAGCCAGATGATGCAACGCCTGATGAAGCACCGGTCATCACCTCGTTCATATTCACCGTGCGCAACGTGCCCGCCGCCCTTTACAAGGCCATGGGCGGTTTTGCCACCAACGGCGTGAACATGATCAAACTCGAATCCTACGTCGACGGCACCTTCAACGTCGCACAGTTCTATGCCGACATTGAGGGCCACCCGCAGGACAGACCCGTCCGGCTGGCACTGGAAGAGCTGGAATTCTTCACCTCGTCGCTGCGGGTGCTGGGGGTGTACAGGGCGGGCGCCTATCGTGAAGAACTGGCCCGCAAGCGCGAG
>JAWVYF010000147.1:0-7367 GCA_033722845.1 Anderseniella sp.
AAGCTCCTCGGCAATCATCTTCTTCGGCTCACCACCGAAGATCGACTCACCCAGTCCGATCAGGAAATAGGTCAACCCAATGGTTGCCATGAACAGGATGATGTCTGGCTGGTTGACCAGCTTTCTCAACACCACGCGCTCCACGCCGATGGCCAGCAGCGCCATGACGCCAATGGTGGCAATGAGCGCAATCCAGGCCGGCAGGCCCAGGCTATAGAGCCCGACCAGCGTCAGAGCGGCAAACACCACCATGATGCCTTGCGCGAAATTGAACACGCCGGATGCCTTGAAGATCAGAACGAAGCCCAGCGCGATCAGCGAATAGAGCGTTCCGGCAACGAACCCTGACCATAGCACCTGCAGCAGAAAGTCGGGCGCACTGCCCATCTGCATGAAGGGATCGATGAAAATCTTGTAGAGAATGTCCACTTTGTCCGTTTCCCCTCGTTCCCTAGTGCGGCACGCCAAGATAGGCGTCGATCACGTCCTGATTCGCGCTTACCTCATCCGGTGTCCCGTCTGCAATCTTCTCGCCATGGTCGAGCACGACGACGCGCGTCGACAGGTCCATCACCACGCCCATGTCATGCTCGATCAGCGCGATGGTGGTACCGAACTGGTCATTCACATCGAGGATGAAGCGCGACATGTCTTCCTTTTCCTCAAGGTTCATGCCCGCCATCGGCTCATCCAGCAGCAACAGTTCAGGCTCCATGGCAAGTGCGCGGGCAAGCTCCACCCGCTTCTGCAAGCCATACGGCAGCCGGCCGACCGGGGTGCGCCGGATATGCTGGATTTCGAGGAAGTCGATGATCTCCTCGACCTTGTGCCGGTGCTCGATCTCTTCCTGCTCCGCCGGGCCAAACCGCAGCATCTGCCAGAAGAAGTTCTTCTTCATCTTCAGCGTGCGGCCCGACATGATGTTGTCGAGCGTTGACATGCCCCGGAACAGCGCCACGTTCTGGAAGGTACGCGCGATGCCCTGGCTGGCCGCCACGTATGGACGCATGGCCGAGCGCGATTGCCCCTTGAAGGTAATCTGGCCGACCTGCGGGTGATAGAAGCCATTGATGACGTTGAGCATCGACGTCTTGCCAGCACCGTTGGGTCCGATGATTGCGCGGATCTCACCTTTATGAATGTTGAAGCTGACGTCCTTGATCGCCTGCACACCGCCGAACGACAACGACACATCGCGCACGTCCAGCAACACTTCGGGCTGCGCGGACGCAGCCGAACTTGCCTGTGCCGGTGCAACTGCCACGTTCATTCTGCCGCCTCCTTGAATGCCATGTCATCAGCGCCATACCGTTTCATGTCGCGAATCTCGACGTTGCCCTCGATGGCGCCACGCCGGCCATCCTCGAAGGTCACTTCGGTCTTGATCTTCTGACGCGAGATCTTGGGGTCGTAGAGCGCGTCAATCAGCACCGCATAGCGCTCGTTCACCAGCGACCGGCGCACCTTGGCCGTACGGGTGATTTCACCATCGTCCGGGTCGAGTTCCTTGTGCAGGATGAGGAACCGCGCAATCTGTGCGCCGGCCACCCGCTCTTCGCCGGCCAGTTCGCGGTTCACCTCGTCCACGTGCGCTTCGATCATCTTGTACACGTCCGGGTGAGCTGCCAGTTCCTGGTAGCTGGCATAAACAACGTTGTTGCGTTCCGCCCACGAGCCCACCGCCGTGAGGTCGATGTTGATGAACGCCGTCACGAAATCACGGCCATGGCCGAAAGCAACCGCTTCCTTGATGTTGGGGAAGAACTTGAGCTTGTTCTCGATGTACTTTGGCGGGAACAGCGTGCCATCGTTGAGCTGGCCCACGTCCTTGGCACGATCGATAATTTTCAGGTGACCGTTCTCGTCGAAGAAGCCGGCATCACCAGAATGCACCCAGCCATCCTTGGTCTTGGTTTCCTTGGTCGCTGCGGCGTTCTTGTAATACTCGGTGAACACGCCCGGCGAGCGGTACATCACCTCACCGTTCTCGGCGATCTTGATCTCTACATCGCCCATCGGCGTGCCCACGGTTTCGGCCGAGATTTCGCCATCCGGCTGCCCGGTGATGTAAACGGCTGCTTCCGTCTGGCCATAGAGCTGCTTCAGGTTGATGCCCAGCGAACGGTAGTAGCGGAAAATTTCCGGCCCTATCGCCTCACCTGCAGTGTAGGCCACGCGGACCTTCGACAGGCCATACCGGTTCTTCAGCGGTCCGTAGACCAGCAACTCGCCCAACAGGTATTTCACCCGGTCGAGCAATCCAACCGAATTGCCGTCAAGAATATCGCCACCCACCTTGCGCGCGTGATCCATGAAGTAGTGGAACATCTTCTTCTTGAGCGGGCTTGCATCCTCCATGTTCACCATCGTCATGGTGATCAGGTTTTCATAGATGCGCGGCGGAGCAAACGCGTAGGTGGTACCGATTTCACGGCGATCGGCAATCACCGTCTCGGGGCTTTCCGGGCAGTTTACGCAGTAGCCCGACTCGTAGGATTGCGCGTAGGAGAACACGTGGTCGCCAACCCATGCCATCGGCAGGTAAGCAATGGTTTCTTCCTGTTCGGTCAGGTTGTCGAAGCGGTTTGCCGTCTTCGCGGCCCACATGCAGGCATTCTGCGACAACACCACGCCCTTTGGCCGGCCCGTGGTCCCCGACGTGTAGAGCATGATCGAGGTGTCTTCACCTGCGCCCTTGGCAATCTCGTCCAGCCAGGTCTTTTCCACCCCGGCATCCGCAGTCATGGCAGCACGGCCCAATTCCTGCACTGAAACGTAAGACTGCAAACCGTCAGCACTGTAGTGCTGCAAACCCCGTTCATCATCATAGATGATGTTGGAGACATCCTTGTAGCTCTCCTGGATCTCCAGAAGCTTATCAACCTGCTCCTGGTTTTCCACGATCGCGAACTTCACCCCGGCATGTTCGAGAACATAGCCCATCTCCTCGGCCACCGAGTCCTGATAGACCGGCACCGGAATGGCCCCCAGCGCCTGCGCAGCGCACATGGAAAAATACAGCCGGGGCCTGTTGTCGCCAACGATGGCAACCCTGTCGCCGCGCTTCAGGCCAAGCTTGTGAAGCCCGATGGACAGCGCACGCACTTCATCCAGCACGTCGGCCCATGTCCAGGTCTGCCAGATGCCGAGATCCTTCTCGCGCATGGCAGGACGGGTTGCAAACGTCTTCGCATTGCGAAGAAGCAATTTCGGAAAGGTATCGTAAGCCGCAGCTTCCGAAGCTACACCAGCCATATGATTTCCACCCTGGCAGGCAGGTACCATGCCCCGCCCGATTGATTGTTCTGCACCCGGTCTGACGCCGGTTCGCGTCATAGTGTGCAAAAAAAATATTCCCCGCACCAGAGGTCAGTTGACAGACAACACCTGAAAGTGTGTTCTATCCGGGTATCAGTTTGTTTATCCGTCGCTCAAGCTGGCGCCAAAGCTGATCAACCCCTCCAGATCAATTACCTTTACGCCCGAAGGCGTAACCTCCAGAAGGCCCTCGCCGGCCAGCTGCTTGAGGCATTTGTTGGTCAACTGCCGCGACAGCCCAGCAAAAATGCCGAGGTCTTCCTGCGGCATTTCCAGCTCGGCCGGCGTCTTCGGAAACAGCACCGGATTGTATAGCGAAGCAATCGTATAGGCCAGCCGTGCCGGTGCATGGCCGGTCCGGTCACTCACCACGGTCGCAATGAAATGCCCCAGCCGCTCGTTGAGCAGGTGAACGAGATAGCGGCTGAACCCGGGCGAGTTTGCGTAAAGCCAGCGGAACATGTCGCCTGGCAAAACCGCCACCGTGCAGTCAGTCACCGCCACGACGTCGTAGCGGCGCGGTTCATTCTTGAGGATTGACCCCTCTCCGAACCAGGCCCCGCCAAGCACGGCAGAGAACCCTGCGATCTGCCCGTCATCCGACACCATGCCAACCCGCAGTACACCGGAAATCGCGCCATGCCACGCATCGACCACGTCATCCAGGTGCATCAGGTGCTCACCCCGGTTGAGCTCTTTCAGCCGCATACCGGGAGCGACCCGGGCAATCTCTGCGTCTGACAGGTTCCGGGCCCAGGAGGCGACGCGGACAAGTTCGTCCGGAGTCATTCCGCTGCCATGTAGACCGGGGCCCGCGACTTGCCGGCCTTGAACGCCTCGACCAGCGTGGCCTCACGCGCCTTGGCTTCTGCCAGGTGACGCTCCTTGACGTGGCCATAGCCGCGAATGTGCTCCGGCATCTCGGCGATCTCGACAGCCAGGCCGAGGTTTGCAGCTGACAGCTTGTCGAGCAGGCCGGACACTGTGGCCTTGTAGTCAGCTATCAGTTGGCGCTCGGTTTTGCGCTCCTGCGTTCTGCCAAACGGATCGAACGCTGTCCCGCGCAGGAACCTGAACTTCGCCAACACACTCATTGCCTGGCGGATCCACGGCCCAAACTCCTGCTTCAGCAGGTGTCCGGTCTCAGGGTCGCGCCTGGAAAACAAGGGCGGCGCCAGGTGATGGCGTATTTCGTAACTGCCCTTGAATGTCTCTGCCACCCGCTTTTCAAACGAGCCGTCGGTGAACAGCCGCGCCACCTCGTATTCGTCCTTGTAAGCCATCAGCTTGAACAGGTAACGCGCAACGGCGGTTGCCAGCTTCTCAGAGCCCTGCTTGACCGACTGCTCTTTCGCCCGCACCTCATCCACGAACGAACGGTACTGCTGCGCATAAGCCGCATTCTGATACGCCGCCAGGAATTCTTCGCGCCGCGAGATCATCTCGTCCAGCGTCTCCGCCTTCGGTGCCTGGCTGCGCGTGGCAGACGCCAGCACGGCTTCAACGGCCTTCAGGTCATGCGCCGCACGCCGGCCCCAGAGGAACGCCTGCTGGTTCATCCTGATGGCAACCCCATTGAGCTCGATGGCCCGGTTGATCGCCTGTTCCGAAACCGGCACCAGCCCCTTCTGCCAGGCATAGCCCAGCGTGAACAGGTTGGACGCTATCGAATCGCCCAGCAGCGCCGTGGCAATCCTCGTCGCATCCACGAATTCGGTGGCACCCGGCATGGTGCGGGCCTCGATCTGCACCTGCATTTCCTTGCCCGGCAGCTGGAAGTCAGCATCACGGGTAAACTGCGCCGGCATCACCTCGAACGAGTTGATGATGGCATGCGTACGCTCACGCGAGGCACCGGACAGGATACGTTCGGACGCAGACGTCACGATATCGCAACCGAGGATCACGTCAGCACCACCCGCTGCGATGCGGATAGATGCTATGTCACCCTGGCTCTCCGCCAGCTTCAGATGCGTCACCACGGCGCCGTTCTTCTGCGACAGCCCCGCCATGTCGATCATCGCCACGCCCTTGCCGTCGAGGTTGGCAGCCATGCCGATCAGGTGGCCGATGGTGACAACGCCAGTGCCGCCAATGCCGGTGATCATCATCGACCAGGGCTTGGCTTCCAGCGAAACCTGTTCCGGCGCGGGCAACACCGGAAACGGCGTTGCACCGGCATCGACCGTGCTTGTAACACCCTTGATCAGCTCACCACCTTCAACGGTGACAAAGCTCGGACAGAATCCCTTCAGGCAGGAGAAATCCTTGTTGCAGGCCGACTGGTCGATCTGGCGCTTGCGGCCAAATTCGGTTTCCTTCGGCGCAACAGCCACACAGTTAGACTGTACGCCGCAATCGCCGCAGCCTTCGCATACCAGCTCGTTGATCATCACGCGCCGGTTGGGATCGGGGAAGGTACCGCGCTTGCGCCGCCGGCGTTTCTCCGCAGCACAGGTTTGGTCATAGATGATGCAAGAGATGCCCGGCACCTCCATCATCTCCTTTTGCACGCTCTGCAGCTCAGACCGGTGATGAATGGTCACGTGTTCGGGAAAGCCCGCATTCGCCGGATACTTGAACGGCTCATCGGTGACAATGGCAATCCGGTCCACGCCTTCCGCACGCACCTGCCTGGCGATGACCGGAACGGTCAGGCCGCCTTCGTGGGTCTGCCCACCGGTCATGGCCACCGCATCGTTGAACAGGATCTTGTAGGTCATGTTGACGCCGGAGGCGACCGCAGCGCGGATCGCCATCAGGCCGGAGTGATTGTAGGTGCCGTCGCCCAGGTTCTGGAAAACGTGCTTGCGCCTGGAGAATGGTGCCTCGCCAATCCAGTTGGCGCCCTCGCCACCCATGTGGGTTGCACCTTCAGTATTGCGCGCCGGAATGTACTGCACCATCCAGTGACACCCGATACCGGCGTATCCACGCCCGCCTTCAGGAACCACGGTCGACGAGTTGTGCGGGCACCCGGCACAGAAGTATGGAATGCGCTCGGCCAGACTTGGCGAGTTGGAAACATTGCCCATTGCCGCCTTGATTGCGGCCAGCTTTTCCTCAACTGGCTTGGACTTGCGCTTCTTCAAAAGCCGCTCTGCAATTGCAACGGCGATCTGGTTCGGCTCAAGCGTGCCCCATGCCGGGAACAGCGTGGCGTCCTTTTCGTCCCTCTTGCCGATGATCATCGGTGCCTTGGCATCATTGCAAAGCTGCTCGCGAAGCTGCGTTTCCAGCAGTGAGCGCTTCTCTTCGACCACGATGATCTGATCGAGGCCCTTGGCAAACTCGTGCACGATTTCGGGATCGAGTGGCCACACCATGGCGACCTTGAGCAACCGCAGGCCCAACTTCGAGGTTGCCACCTCGTCAATGCCGAGCTCTTCCAAGGCTTGGCGCACATCCAGATAGCTCTTGCCGGTCGACACGATACCGATCTTCGGGGTCTTGCCGCCCGACAACACGATCTCGTTCAGCTTGTTGGCGCGCGCAAACGCAACAGCGGCAAACCGCTTGTGTTCATGCAGGCGGCGTTCCTGCTCAAACCGGTCATCGCTCGGCCGGATGTTGAGCCCGCCTTCCGGTATCTTGTAGTCGGCCGGATACTTGATCTTGACCCGGTCAACCGAGCCGTCGACGATGCCGGCCGACTCGATGTTGTCGTGCACACACTTGAGGCCAACCCAGCAGCCCGAATAGCGCGACAGTGCAAATCCATATATGCCGTAGTCGAGAATTTCCTGAAGGCCCGCCGGATGCAGGATCGGGATCATCGCATCCATCATGGCAAACTCGGACTGATGCGGCACGGTCGAGCTTTCCGCGCCATGGTCATCGCCCATCAGCGCAAGTACACCGCCATGTTTGGAAGTACCTGCAGAGTTGGCATGGCGGAAAACATCGCCGGTGCGGTCAACACCCGGTCCCTTGCCGTACCAGATCGCAAAGACGCCGTCATAAGCGCCTTCACCACGCATTTCCGCCTGTTGCGAGCCCCAGATGGCAGTTGCTGCCATGTCTTCGTTGACGCCTGGCTCAAACTTGAC
>JAWVYF010000148.1:0-7364 GCA_033722845.1 Anderseniella sp.
CCCTGAGCGCCTTCGAACAGGATGCGCTTCTGTGCCCGGCGCGCATTGTCCAGCAGGTGCCAGACCGTATCCATGAACGGCAGGATGCGCGGCGCAATCGCCAGCAGTTCCTCGCGCAACTTGCGCCCATCCACTTCCGGTTCGCCGAGACCACGGCGCAATGCATTATGATGGGTCAGCAGGCGTTCGATCTTGGCCTCAAGGGTATCTGCGTTCTTGAGGTCATAGACCCGGATCGCGCGGCGCCCGACCTTGTCTTCATAGGCCGGGCCGATGCCTCGGCCAGTGGTACCGATCTTGCCCATGCCGGCAGCCGCTTCGCGCATCCCGTCAAGCTCGCGATGCAGCGGCAGGATCAGCACGGCGTTTTCGGCAATGCGAAGGTTGTCCGGCGTGATCTCCACGTCCTGGGACTGCAACCTGTCGATCTCGTCGGCCAGCGCCCAGGGATCGATCACGACGCCATTGCCGATGACTGACTGCTTGCCCGGCCTGACGATACCGGACGGCAGCAGCGACAGCTTGTAGGTAACGCCGTCGATCACCAGCGTGTGGCCCGCATTATGGCCACCCTGGAAACGCGCCACCACATCGGCACGCTCCGAAAGCCAGTCGACGATCTTGCCCTTGCCCTCGTCGCCCCACTGGGCGCCAACCACAACCACATTTGCCATGACGAATATCCTGTCCGGACCGGTTCCAGAAAAAGCGAACGGCCCTCTCCGCGTGTCGTGCAGGAAGGGCCGTTGCAAGTCTGTAACCGCATGCAGGGGGTTTGAAAAGCAAAAGCCACATGCGGCATTGCCGCAGTCAACAGGTTTTGCCGGATCGTGCCGGCTCCCTGCAGGCCTCAACCGCCCGGAAGCACGACGCTCATCTCTGCCGGATAGGAGACCGTGTAGCCGAACCTGATTTCGGCCTTCTTGCCGCCCTCCAACGGTACATCCCACTCGACAATGCCGCGTTTGTTGTCCGGATTGGTCCGGGCAGGCTTGGTGGTATCACGTGCCATGTCCACCTTGACGTCTTCATGGGTTGAATACGGCATGCGTTCGCTCATGCGCACCGAAACGGGGAACGCATGGAGGTTCTCGATAGTGGTGCGATAGGCCCGCGACAGGGTCGTCTGCGAGCTGATGATGCCTGACGATCCGGCGGTGTCATCAACCTGGCGCCGGCTGATGCGCACCAGGTCATCACGGCCAAAGCCAAGCTCAACCTCTTCGCCCGGTGACACCTGGGCAATGCGGGACTTGCCGGCAAACACCCCGTCCCGGAACAACGAGACCTCGCCAGGCAGCATCGGCGTTTCGCCTTGCGCCTTGAACACAGCCGTGAGGTAGCCTTGCGGGTCGAGCATCGGCACAGTGTCAATACGAATGGCCGGCGCTGCATCACTGGTGCCGATACGAACTGACTTTTGCGCGCCTGTATTGGGCACGCTGGTGCGCCCGGCGATGGTGTAAACCGCGTGGAAACCGGCGTTCACTACCTCTGCCTCGCGTTGACGGGCCTTTTGCAACCTGGAAATGACGGGTGCGGCGCGCTGTGTGGCAAAATTGCTGATGCCTGGGCTCGCCGGTGCCCGCACTTCATCGGCGGCGCTTTCCTTGGCAACCATCGCCGGGCGCGGCCCGGCTGCGACCGGCTCGAGCACAGGTGCCGAGGTGCGGCCGCTGACCTGTGCTGTTGAGAGCTTCAGGCTGACATCGTCCCACGCCTCGCCGGAGCGCTGGAACACCATCGCCCGGCTCACCAGTTCCAGCTTTGCCTTGCCGCCGGCATCCTTCGGCAGGGAAAGCCGCGCATCATAAACCGGACGCCAGCCAGCGTCCGGTACCGTGTAGCTGAGCGACAAAGACATGGTGGCCGCTTCGGCTGCGTTGACCTGGATGGCAACCCGTGTCCGGGACGAGGGGGCCGACGCCAGTTCCTGCAGCTTGCGTTGCAAAAGGTTGATGCGTTCGTCGATCTTGTCCAGCGCTGTACGTGCGTTAAGCAGCGCCTGAGAAGTTGCTTCCAGCTCTTCGCTGGTCAGTGCCAGCAGCGCCCTGATCTGTTTCGGCCCCATCGCCGGCTTGTCACCAGTCGCATACGGCACCGCACCAAAGCCACCGGTCAGCCGTTCAAGCGTATTGCGCCGGAATTCGGCATCCGAAAGGGCCTGCTGCTGGCGTTCACGGTCACGGCCCAACGCCTCAATCTCAGCCTCCAGTTGCTTGCGCTGGGTCGCACTTTCGGCAGCCGGATCCACCACCTTGAGCGACACATCCACAGCACCAATTTCCGTGGAGACGGTGGACCGGCCCTGCACCTGAACGGAAGACGCATCAATGTTGGCCGGCAGCGTATCGATGATGATTTCGTGGCTTCCGGCCGGTAGCTCCACCTCGCCAATGCGAACAAGCTGCGCACCGCGCGGATTGACGGTCACTTCTTCAATTTTCAGCGTAGCGGGAATTTCTGCGGCCAGTCCGGGGGAAGCCAGCGCCATGGAGGCAAGCGCCGCCAGCAAGAGAGTGCGTTTCATGTCTTGATCTCCGTCAAAGCCCGCTCGCGCGACTCTCAATAAGGTGCCAATATGGGGCTAAAGCATGGCAAATGCGGAGAAGGGAAACGGAATGTTTCGCAAGACAGTGATCGCAACCGTTCTGGCAGCCTGTCTTGTCAGTCCTGCGTTGGCTGAGAACCAGGATGCGCAGGATGCAAAGAACATGGACAGCATCAAGCGCGGCCTGGAGCTGTCGCAGTTGCTGTGCATGAAATGCCACGCGATCTCTGGCCCAGGCCCGGGCCGGGAAGAGAAATCGCCCCCGTTTGCATCACTCATCGACAAGCTCACGGTCGAGGGCGTGGCCGACCAGTTGCTGGAGGGCCTGCCGCTTGGCCATGACCCCATGCCACGATGGGAGTTTTCAGAACAGCAGGCCGAAGACCTGCTGCTCTATATCGAATATATCGGGCGCAAGAAGACGCTTCAGTAAAACGCTGGGTTCTAGAACCGTAGCGCCTTGGCCTGCCTCACCTGTGGCAATGCCTCGATCTGGCCAAGCAGCTCCGGCGTTACATTGCCGTCGATCTCGGCAAGGCAGATGGCGTTGCCGCCGGGTGCATCACGCCCCAGGTTGAAGGTTGCAATATTGACCCCTGCATCGCCCAGCAGGCGGCCAAACGCACCAATGAAGCCGGGCTTGTCCTCATTGGTGACATAGAGCATCTGGGGCCCCAGTTCAGCTTCCATGTTGATGCCCTTGATCTGGATGATGCGCGGCTTGCCGTCAGAGAACACGGTACCGGCTACCGACCGCTCCTGGTTGGCCGTTTTCACGATCAGGCGGATATAGTTTTCGTACACACCACGCTTGGTCTGGCGCACCTCGTCCACCTTGATCGACCGCTCCTTCGCCATAACCGGTGCCGACACCATGTTGACGTCGCCCAGCATGGGCCGCATCAGGCCAGCCAGCAGTGCAGACGTCAGCGCCTTGACGTTCATCTCGCCGACATCGCCTGCATACTCGATGGTCACGGCCTTGATCGAGCTTTCCGTCAACTGGCCGGCAAACGAGCCGAGCAGTTCAGCAAGCGCCACAAAGGGTTTGAGCCGTGGTGCTTCTTCGGCCGTGATCGAGGGCATGTTGAGCGCGTTCGAAACCGCGCCCTGCAACAGATAGTCCGACATCTGTTCGGCAACCTGCAGCGCAACGTTTTCCTGAGCTTCCGATGTCGCCGCACCCAGGTGCGGCGTGCACACAACGTTTTCATAGCCAAACAGCGGATGGTCAGTTGCCGGCTCGGTCTCGAACACATCAAGTGCAGCACCTGCCACATGGCCCGAATCGAGTGCATCCTTGAGTGCAGCCTCAACGATCAGGCCGCCGCGGGCACAGTTGATGATGCGCACGCCCTTCCTGGTTTTCGCCAACGCCGCAGCATCCAGGATGTTCCGGGTCTTGTCGGTCAACGGCGTGTGTAGCGAAATGAAGTCTGCCCGCTTGAGCAGATCGTCAAGCTCCACCTTCTCCACGCCCAGTTCCACCGCGCGCTCCTCCGACAGGAACGGATCAAAGGCGATGACCCGCATGCGCAGGCCCAGTGCCCGGTCGGCCACGATCGAGCCGATGTTGCCGCAGCCGATCAGGCCCAGCGTCTTGTTGAACAGCTCAACGCCCATGAAGCGGGATTTTTCCCACTTGCCCGCATGGGTCGAGGCATTGGCCGCCGGGATCTGCCGGGCCAGCGCAAGCATCATCGAGATCGCATGTTCGGCGGTGGTGATGGTGTTACCAAACGGGGTGTTCATCACGATGATGCCCTTGGCGGAAGCGGCGGGAATCTCGACATTGTCGACGCCGATGCCGGCACGTCCGATCACCTTGAGGTTGGATGCTGCCTCGATGATCTTCGAGGTCACCTTGGTGGCCGAGCGGATCGCCAGGCCATCATAGTCACCGATGCGCGCCAGCAGCGCGTCCTTGTCCTTGCCGAGGTCAGGTTCGAAGTCCACCTCGATACCGCGGTTCTTGAAGATTTCAACGGCAGCAGGCGAGAGTTTGTCAGATACGAGTACACGGGGAGCCATCCGGCCATCCTCCAGTTTTGAATGATTTGTCTTTGTTAAGGGGCCGGTCAGGCGGCCCTGGCGGCGGACACTTCTGCCCAGGCCCAGTCGAGCCAGTGGGTCAGCGCCTCCACATCCTGCGCCTCGACCGTCGCGCCACACCAGATACGCAAACCCGGAGGGGCATCGCGGTAGGCACCGATGTCGAGCGCCACGCCTTCAGCCTCCAGCAACTTGGCAATCTGCTTGGGCAATGCCGCTGCTTCATCAGCATCAAGACCCGCCGTCGCAGAGGCGGACAGCTTAAGGCATACGGACGTGTTGGACCGGGTCGCCGGATCAACCGCCAGGTTCTCGATCCAGCCGGTCCGCTCGACCCAGGTATTGAGCGCCGCCGCATTGGCATCGGCCCTGGCGATCAATGCCGGCAGACCGCCCAGGTTGTCCGCCCATTCAAGCGCCTTGATATAGTCTTCCACGCACAGCATGGACGGCGTGTTGATGGTTTCGCCACGGAATATGCCTTCATTGATCTTGCCGCCCTTGGTCAGGCGGAAGATCTTGGGCAGCGGCCAGGCCGGCGTGTAGCTCTCCAGCCGCTCAACAGCGCGTGGAGACAGGATCAGCATGCCATGTGCAGCTTCTCCGCCCAGCACCTTCTGCCAGGAGTAAGTCACAACATCCAGCTTGTCGAAGTCGAGTTTCTGGGCAAACGCAGCCGATGTGGCATCACAAATCGTCAGGCCCGTGCGTTGTGACGGGATGAAGTCGCCATTCGGCACCCGGACGCCGCTCGTGGTGCCATTCCAGGTGAAGACCACATCACGGTCAAAGTCCACTTCATCAAGGCCGGGCAACTCACCATACGGTGCGCGGATCAGCCGGGTGTCATCAAGCTTCAATTGCTTGACCGCATCGGTGATCCAGCCTTCGCCAAAACTTTCCCAGGCCAGCATGTCCACGCCACGCTCACCCAGCAGGCTCCACATCGCCATCTCGACAGCACCGGTATCGGATGCCGGCACAATGCCGATCAGGTAGTCATCCGGCACCTGCAGCACCTTGCGCGTGAGGTCGATGGCACGCTTGAGACGTGCCTTGCCCTCGCCCGCGCGATGCGAACGGCCCAGGAATGCGGAATTGAGAAGATCGGTTGTCCAGCCGGGGATCTTGGCACACGGGCCGGACGAGAAGCGCGGATTGTCCGGCCGCGCAGCCGGTTTCATCATCGTCATATCTGGTCATCCTTCCAGATGATTTGCCTCTCGTTGGGGAGAGGTGTCCCACTGACCGGGATACTGGAAGGCGCGCCCGCAATCAAGTTCGACTTTGTGCGATGCAACAAATCGTGATGCGCGTCCGGGAGGTCTCTAAAAGAGAAACGGCCCACCCCGGGAGCAGGATGGACCGTTTCAGTGCTGTGCCGTCCGGGAGAGACCGGATGTCTGTGAGGTATCAGAAGTTCCAGCGAATGCCGCCGGTAACCGAGTGATCGGCATAGTTGGGGCCGGCCACGTCGATCTCGCGGTAGCGATAGCCAACGTCGAGTGTGATGTTCTGGCTCATGCTGAACGCCACGCCACCGGTCGCTGCCCAGGCGAAGCCGGAATCGTCAGGCGGAGCGCCTGCACCGGAATAGTCCACCCAGCCGTAACCGGCGCCCACACCAAGGTAAGGCGTGAAGCCCATGCCCAGCGGCAGGTCGACATAGCCGTTCCACAGCGCGGTCGTGCCGGACAGGTCGTAGCCCTGGCCACTGGAATGGTCGAAGGCGTGGTCTGCACGGATATCGGTGCGGAACCACTTGTTGACCTGATAGCCAACACCGCCACCAACAATTGCAGCGCCGCCATCGCCCAGGCCGTCAACGTCGAGCCACGAAAAACCGGCATCGCCGCGCACGTACCAGCCCGAGACATAGTTGTCGGTCTGCTCGTACGGCATCGGTGCCGGCACCGGGTCCATGTCAGCAGCGTGACCGGCAACCGAAAGTCCGCCCAGTACACTCATTGCTGTCGCAGCCAGAAGGCTCAGCTTGAAAATCTTTTCCACCTTTAACTCCTTTTCCTCCGGTGGCTGTCCCACCGGTGTCCCTGCGTTGTGGATGCGTTCGTGTCCGTTACACGCGGCGCATGCCCCCCACTCGCTTGAGGTTAGAGCTACAGGTGCAATTTGGTGCTTTGCAGACGCGATTTTGACAGCAAAGCGGCAAGCCCGCCAGGGTGACCAAAATGGTGCCAAATTCGCTTCGTTGCGACACGTTCGGTTGACGCTCGCTTAACCATGCAAACAGGAAAGCGGCCCACACCCCCATCACCTTCGAAAAGGTGCCCCGTGCGTGAGCCGCTTTGTCCCCCGTAAAGACAGTCAGGGGTGCTTCCAATGGCAGCTGCAGGTCATGGCCTGCAGCCACATGATCAGTAGTAAGCCTTACTGGCCGAAGTGGTAGCGCAGGCCAACCTTCACCTCGTGTGCATCGATCGCGTGCACGGTGATCGGACCAATGTTCGGTGCCGCGGCAATGTCGCTGCCCGACAGCGCGTCACCCATGTTGATGTAGCGGTAGCCCACGTCCAGCTTCAGGTTCGGCGTGAAGTCATAGGCCAGGCCCATGCTGACGTGATAAGCGAAGTCCCAGTTGCTGCCATCGGCAGCACCAACGGGGAAGTTCAGGTCGGTGATCTGGTGGTAAGCCGCGCCAACCCCGCCACCGACATACGGCGTGAAACCGCCATAGTTGGTGATGTCCCAGAAGCCGGACACGAAGATCGTGTGGCTGGTGATGTTTGCATCAAGGCTGTCG